>NZ_JAEPKU010000065.1 GCF_016652235.1 Dysgonomonas sp. Marseille-P4677 | reverse complement strand
ATATATCATAAGATATTCTAGAACCTCTTATTTATCATCAGATTTAAAAAGCCTAAATTAAATTTGTTTGATCACATTATAATACAAATGTAAATTTATCATAAAATATGTACCTAAATATTAATAAAGAAGAATAGAAAAACACATCCTCAACAATATTAACTATTGAAATACACAAATCGGTTTGTAAATATTATAATAGAGGACATTGAATCAGCTAAAAGAATATAAATCAATCAAAAAAGAATATAAATCAATCAAACCTTTTTTTTATTAAAACTGATATTATATGAATACATCAAAAAAACTTCTGTGTATGCTTTCTGTCAGTGTTCTCTCACTCACAGTAATGAGCATAGGTGTGCAAGCTAATTCCGGGCGACACGAAAATTCATCCGGATTGCAGCAAGCGATAGGAAAAGTAGAAGGTATGGTTGTAGATCAAAATGGCGAACCTCTAATTGGAGTCAGCGTTGTTATTGATGGTACAACTATAGGTACAACAACTGATATAGATGGTAAATACTCCTTAAATGTAAAAGATAATAATGCAAATCTCATCTTTTCGTATGTAGGTCATAAAACAAAGATTGTACCAGCCAATAAATCAGTTATAAATGTAACAATGGAAGAAGATACCCAATTGATGGACGAAGTAGTAGTAATTGGGTATGGAGTAATGAAAAAAAGTGATGTCACAGGAGCTATATCATCAGTGAAAGCTGATGCAATTACAAGACAGCCTACATCGAATGTAGCACAATCGCTACAAGGACTTGTGGCGGGTGTAACTGTTACATCGAATTCGGGTGCACCGGGTGGATCGGTAGCTGTACGTGTGAGAGGAATTGGTACTGTAAACAACTCCGATCCTTTATACGTAGTGGATGGGATGCCGGTTAGTAATATAGATTACCTGAGCAGTTCTGACATACAATCAATGGAAATACTGAAAGATGCTTCTGCTACAGCTATCTATGGAGCTAGAGGTGCAAATGGTGTTGTATTAATCACGACAAAACAAGGTAAAGCTGGCAAAACGACTGTTACTCTCGACGCTTATTGGGGAGCAAGTAAGATCCTCAACAATTTAGATTTAATGAGCGGATCTGAATGGTATGGCCTAGAAGTAGCGAAAGGTTTGAATGTTGATGATTTTACAAATAAATACCATCTTAGTCAAAATACATCGACAGACTGGATGAAAGAAATCACCCGCACTGCTGCCATTCAGAGCTATAGTGTAGGAATATCGGGTGGTATGGCCGATGAATATACATATAATACAGCTGTTAATTACATTAATCAAGAAGGGACTATAAAGAAAACAGATTACGAAAGAATATCAATCAGACAGAATGTTGAAAAAACGATCGTAAAGAAAATTCTTTCTGTAGGTACCAACCTGAGTATAACTCAATCGAAAGAAAATCGTATTCTGGAAGGAAGTAATACTGTAGGTATTGTAAACTCTGCGATTAAACTTGAACCGGTAGTTCCAGTTAAAGATAAAGATGGTAAATATGGTTTTTCACCATACCAAGATTATAATAATCCGGTTGCAGACATTGAATTTACAAATAACAAACGTAAAATTTTCAACCTTGTTGGTAACATGTATGGCGACCTTAATATCGTAAAAGGACTAAAACTAAGATCCAGCTTCGGAGCAGAAATAAGAAAGACAGATGATTATCAATTCTTACCTGTATATGAGGTATCAAGCTACCAGAAGAATCCTGTAAATCAGGTGACACGCGGATACAGAAAGTACAATTACTATGTATGGGAAAACACATTGTCTTATATCAAAACCTTTGCCGAAAAACATAATATTAATGCAGTTATAGGTTACACCAATGAATGGGGTCGTACAGAAACACTTCAGGGAGTAAAGAAAAATACACCTAACGACACCTACGAACTACAATATCTGGATGCTGCACAAACAGGAGATGCCGCAACGGGTACGGCTTGGGAATCATCCCTTATATCATATCTGGGACGTGTAAACTACGATTTCGATGATCGTTATCTGATTACAGCTTCTATCCGTCACGACGGTTCTTCCCGCTTTGGTAGCGATCACAAGTACGGAACTTTCCCTTCCGCTGCCTTAGGATGGAAAATATCGAATGAGGAGTTCTTCAAAAATATGAATGCAAATTGGATTTCCTCTCTAAAACTTAGAGCCGGTTGGGGACGCATAGGTAATCAGAATATTAAAGATTATATGTATCAAAATCTGTTAACTAACCTAATACAGTATTCATATCTGTATGGAACGCCTAAAGAAATACTAAATCAAGGTATAGTAGCTATACAACTAGGCAATAAGAGTGTGAAATGGGAATCGACAGAATCTACAAATATCGGATTAGATGCAAATCTTTTAGATGGACGATTGACATTCAGTGGGGAATATTACTATAAAAAGACAAAAGATATGTTGATCGTGGAGCCATTACCTAATTATATGGGTTATGAAAACGGTCCATTAACCAATGTGGGTAGTGCAACCAACCAAGGTGTAGAATTTACAGTAGACTGGAGAGATCATGTTGGCGATTTCAATTACAATGTTGGTTTCAATATATCCACAATTCGCAATAGAATGACTAGCTTAGGCGACGGAGGTACACCAATGGTAGGAGGAGCTATCAGAAATGGTAATGCAACTTATACAAGAATAGGTTATCCTATCGGAGCATTCTATGGATATAAAACAGAAGGGCTGATACAAAATGCGGAACAATTAGCAGAAGTTAGAAAACTACAGCCAAATGCAGAATTGGGAGATGTTATTTTCGCAAACACAAATGGAGATAATGCCTTAAATGACAAAGATAAGACCATGATTGGAAATCCTATACCGGACTTCATCTATGGTATAAATTTGGGAGCATCATACAAAGGTTTCGACCTGAATATACAAATAGGTGGAACATACGGAAATGACATATTTAATGCTATGCGCTACTTTACTTACGATCTTGCATCTATGACAAACAAAGATCGCAAAATGCTAAATTACTGGACTCCTGAAAATACAAACACAGATGTACCACGATTAGCTAAAGTAGATACTAACGACAACAAACGTATTTCAGACCGCTATGTAGAAGACGGATCATATCTGCGCTTACGTAATGTACAATTAGGTTATACACTACCTATATCGCTCACAAGAAAAGCATATATGCAAAAAGTTCGCTTTTATGTAACTGGACAAAATCTGCTGACATTTACAAGCTATAGCGGAGCCGATCCGGAAGTTGGACAAATAGATAGCGATAATTATCTAAGCCGTGGAGTCGATCTAGGAACCTATCCTCAAGCTATGACAATAACAGGCGGTGTGAGTATAACATTTTAATTAATAAAGGATTATGACAATGAAAACAAATAAATTATTGTATCTGTTTATCGGGATTGGAATATTCCTGGTAAATGGTTGTACAGATCTAGATAAAGAAAAATTAGGAGCACTCACACAAGAAAGCTTCTTCAAAACAGAAAAAGATGCCTTCCAGTCAGTAACTGCCGCTTATTCGGACTTGAAGGACTATCGTTTCACATGGACTTTCTGGGCATTTGGCGATGTACTTTCCGATGATGCTACATATAGTGGTTCTGATGACGACGTATCGGCTTATGCCCGTATGGAAAATTATGATTACCCTGCCGATAATGGACGTATATTAAACCGTTATGTCTTATGCTATAGAGCTATCAACAAAGCAAATCAGGCTATCGAAGGCATAAGTAAAATGGATAATGGCTTATTCTCTACATACAATAAGGAACAGCTTATCGGCGAAGCCTTATTTATCAGGGCCTTCGCTCATCACGAATTGGTAAAATGCTTTGGAGATGTGCCTTTATTTACCCATACTCCGACTGTGGCTGACAAAGGAAAAGCAAGAACACCAAAAGCAGAAGTTTATGCTCAGATCGAAAAAGACCTCGAAGATGCAGCCAAAGTATTGCCAAGAAGATCGGAAGTAAACTATACTACATATGCCGGACGCATTACACAAGGTGCCGCATATGCTTTACTATCCAGAGTATATTTGTTTGATGAAAAATTTGACAAAGCGAAAGAAGCAGCATACGAAGTAATTAAGACCAATGATTATGAACTAGTCGACGACTATGGGTTTCAGTTTACTGTTGCGGGAGAACATTGTTCCGAATCGATTTTTGAAATCACACATTACGATTCTCCAAATCAATCGGGAGCAACAAATAACAATGGTAACTTCCACGTGCTCATGATGCTTCCATTTGGCACTACTTACGGATATGGAATAGATCAGCCACTTCCGGCTTTAGCTACGGCTTATGACGAAATTGGTGACACTGAAAGAAAAGATGCAACTCTTCTAACACCTGAAGACCTGAAAGAATGGGAAACACCTGAAGATTTTGCAAAATTGGAACGCAATAGAACTGGATATTACAATCAAAAATATTATTTACCTCCGGCTCAACGTTCAAAAGAGATCAGAAACAACCAGCTAAACATCAAAGTTATTCGTTTAGCCGAAGTATACCTAAATTACGCAGAAGCTTGTACCAGAGGTACTACAAAGGATGAAGGCGAAGCTAAAAAATATTTGAAATTATTACGCGACAGAGTAGGACTTCCTGCTATCACATCTACAGGAGATGCTTTAGTTAACGATATTCTAAAAGAACGCCGCTTAGAATTGGCTATGGAAGGATTCCGTTTTTGGGATGTAATCCGCTTTGGTAAAGCGCCTGAATTATTCACAGGTTTTGTAAAAGGACGTGACGAAATATTACCTATTCCTCAAGATGAAATAGATAAAAGTAACGGATCTATTACCCAAAATCCAAGATAAAATACTACATTATAGCTTTTAATACAATCTCTTTTAAATAAAGGCCGGAATGGCTTTACCGGCCTTTATTTAATTAAAAACGTTATACAAAAAAGTTTAGAAATGAAAAGGAAAGTTTGTTATTTTCTGTTTATCATTAGCCACATATCCGTTATTGTATCTGCACAGACTACAGAGCAACGGGACACGCTTTCCGTAAACTTAACCGAAATCTGTCGCAGATATGTATCCTCAGGAGTGGTATCTATCGACAGTATACTTTTTGATAAGAAAAGAAAGGAAGCTTCAATTTATACAAATGTAAGCCTCTCATATATTCCATTTACAGAGCAAACTGTAAGTGAAATTGAAAATTGCGCATCTGATATTTTACCCGACGCACAAAAACGATATAAGATAAATATTATCACTGACGGACAGAATATCCGTAACTTAGTTCCCAACTTCTATAGGGAATCGTATAAAAAAGACAATAGCAAAGTTTTTGCTAACAAAACATCGAATATTCCTCTAAAATCAAATATATCTACTCCTTATCCTGCATTTCCAAATGGTTTGACGAATCGTCATATCGCCCTTTGGCAAAGTCATGGATGGTATTACGAGCAAAAACTGGCACGTTGGGAATGGCAGCGTGCTCGTCTGATGCAAACAGTCGAAGATCTGTATACACAAAGCTATGTACTGCCATACCTCGTACCAATGCTCGAAAATGCAGGAGCAAATGTTTTACTTCCTCGTGAACGTGATATACAACGCCACGAAATAATTGTAGACAATGATGGAAATGCTGATAAATCTATATATAAAGAAACAGACAGCTGGACAGTTGGCTCTAGTGTGGGATTTGCAAAGAAGAAAGAGTCGTATCTGGATGGAGAAAATCCATTCAGATCTGGCTCTTGGAAATATACAAAGACAACCAACAGAGGTAAAGAAAGCCTGTGCGAATGGATTCCCGATATTCCCGAAAAAGGCAAATACGGCGTATATATTTCGTACCAGACTGTTGAAAACAGCACGGAAGACGCCCTCTATACAGTACATCATTTAGGTGGAAAGACCGAGTTCAGAGTCAATCAGACAATGGGAGGAAGCACATGGATATTTCTCGGCTATTTCTCATTTGACAAAGGTGTAAATAATCAATGTAAAGTAACATTAAGTAACAGAAGTAATAAAAATGGACGTATCGTAACAGCCGATGCTGTAAAAATAGGAGGAGGTATGGGAAATATAGCACGCCTACCCCACCCTGACGGCTTAGTTACCGAAAATACAAAAAGCTCAGATTCAATACAAGTTGGAACAGTAAAGACATTACCAAAGATAGATTATCAACCCAAAATAAGCGGTTATCCTCGTTACACCGAAGGAGCTAGATATTGGCTGCAATGGGCCGGTGCCCCTGATAGCATCTATAACCGTAGTGAAAGTAAAAACGATTATACGGACGACTTCCAGAGTCGTGGGTATTGGGTAAACTATATATCAGGAGGTTCTTCCGTATTACCCCAAAAAGGCGGCTTAAATATTCCTATCGATCTTGCTTTTGCCTTTCATACCGATGCAGGAATCAGCGATAATGATTCTATTATAGGCACACTTGGTATTTGCATGACTCACTTCAATGACGAGAAGTTTGAAAATGGAAAATCCCGCTGGGCATCACGCGATATGACAGAAATCATAATGAACGAAATTATCAAAGATATTCGTTCAGATTATGAACCCGAATGGTCGCGCCGCCACATATGGAACCGTTCGTACAGCGAAGCTCGTGTACCTGAAGTTCCGACTATGCTCCTCGAACTATTATCACATCAAAACCTTGCTGATATGCGCTATGGTCTCGACCCACGCTTCCAGTTTACAGTAAGCCGTTCTATATATAAGGGAATGTTGAAATTCTTATCTTCTCAATATGGGTATGATTATATTGTTCAGCCATTACCCGTAAAATCTTTTAGTGCAGACTTTCTCTCAGAGACACAAGTTGAGCTAAAATGGCTTCCGGTGGAAGACAAAGCCGAACCGACATCCAAAGCTGAGAAATATATACTTTATACCCGAATAGATGACAATGATTTCGACAATGGAATACTCATTAATGATAATCATACAAAAATCACAATTGAGAAAGATAAGATATATAGTTTCAAAATCGCTGCTGTAAACAATGGAGGTGAAAGCTTCCCATCCGAAATATTATCTGTTTGCCGAAAATCGGACGAACAGGGGTGTGTACTTGTTGTCAATGGATTCAATCGTTTATCTGCCCCACACAGCTTTGCTTCTACAGACAGCATTGCAGGATTCGTTGATTTTATCGATCATGGCGTACCCGATAAAATACAATACAATTATGTCGGCAGCCAATACGAGTTCAGACGCCAAATACCATGGATAGACGACGATGCTCCGGGCTTTGGTGCTAGCAACGGAAATTTCGAATCGTCAATTATAGCCGGTAATACGTTCGATTATCCCTATCTTCATGGAAAATCGATTGTAAACGCAGGATATTCTTTCATTTCAGCTAGTAGTGATGCTATATGCAACGATCAGGTAGATTTAACAAAATATAAGCTTACCGACCTCATTTTGGGCAAACAGAAACAAACAAAGATAGGGCGTGGCATAAAAGCCGCTGAGTTCAAAACGTTTCCAAAAGAATTACAAGATAAAATAACCAGTTATTGTAAACAAGGTGGAAATATATTTGTCAGTGGGGCTTATGTAGCCTCCGACCTTTGGGACTCAGACAACCCACAAGAATCTGACCAGAAATTTGCATCTGACATACTAAAATATAAATGGCGTGTGGGGCAAGCTGCTGTTACGGGACAAGTAAAAAGTGTAGCTTCACCATTTGCAATCACAAATGGAAAATACGCATTCTATACACAACTTAATCCGGATTCATATGCTGTTGAATCTCCCGATGCTATAGAACCTGCTCAGGAAAACAGCTATACAATTGTAAGATATAGTGAAAACAATCTGAGTGCAGGTATAGCTTACAAAGGTGATTATAAGACATGTGTATTAGGCTTCCCTTTCGAAACAATAATGAATGAGAATAGTAGGAATGAATTGATGAAAAATTTACTTAATTTCATGTTTGAATAACGATGATAAAGAAAAATATATAATTAGTAACACTATAAATCGACATAGAAAATGAAAATAAACTGCTTTATACCTTTTCAAAGTAGCGAACAAGTAAAAAATACAATTGCATCGCTGAAAGAATCTACATTGGTAAATAAAATTTACCTGCTTACAGATAATGGCTGCAAAGATAGAATTGAAGATTGCGAAATAATAGATATCGACTCTCTGCGATCATCTGTAACTATCAAAAAGATAGCGGAGAAAGCAGACGTTGAGTATACATTGATATACACCAAACAGGCAGATTTGCGTCTAGGTATGTTTGCATTAGACCGTCTGATCCAAATAGCTAAAGATTCTAATGCCGGACTTGTCTATGCCGATCATTATCAGGTAATAGGTAATGAAAAGAAAAACAGTCCGGTTATAGCCTATCAAAAAGGAAGTCTACGCGACGACTTCAATTTTGGCTCGGTATTGATTTACAAAACCGAGGAACTGAAGAAAGCCGTAAGCAAAATGGATAAAGAATATAAATTTGCTGGAATTTACGACCTACGGTTGAAAGTTTCTCAAGAAAGAGATTTAGTACATATCAACGAATATCTATATACAGAAGTAGAGAACGACACACGTAAAAGTGGTGAGAAAGTTTTCGACTATGTAGACCCTAAAAATCGCGAAGTACAGATTGAGATGGAATTCGCATGCACCGAGCATTTAAAGAAAATAGGCGGATACCTTGCGCCACAATTTAAAGAGGTGGAGTTCGATCAATCAGATTTCGAATACGAAGCATCTGTTATCATCCCTGTACGCAATCGCATCCGTACAATAGCCGATGCTATTAGGTCTGTGCTAAAGCAAAAGACTAATTTCAAATTCAATCTCATTGTTGTAGACAATTATTCTACCGATGGTACAACAGAAGCTATCGATCAGTTCGCCACAGATGAACGCTTAGTACATATCATTCCCCAAAACAAAGAATTAGGTATCGGCGGATGCTGGAATGCAGGTGTACATAATTCGAAATGTGGAAAATTTGCCATACAACTCGATAGCGACGATGTATATTCTGACGAAAATACTCTTCAGAAAATAGTCGATGCTTTTTATGAGCAAAACTGTGCTATGGTAGTAGGATCGTATATGTTGACCGATTTCGATATGAACATGATACCTCCGGGCATAATCGACCATAAGGAATGGACTCCCGAGAATGGACGTAATAACGCACTGCGTATAAATGGATTGGGAGCTCCACGAGCATTTTACACTCCGGTTTTGAGAGAGATTAAAGTACCAAATACAAGTTACGGTGAAGATTACGCCTTGGGATTATACTTTTCACGTGAATATCAAATTGGCCGAATCTATGATGTACTATACTTGTGTCGCCGTTGGGACGATAATTCTGATGCTTCTCTCGATATAGTAAAAATGAATGCACATAATACATATAAAGATAGAATAAGAACATGGGAATTAGAAGCTCGTATCGCTTTGAATAAGAGCAAATGAGTTAATTGGTAATTAAACACACCTTGAGTGGGAGCCGGATTTCCTGCTATATAAATCCGGCTCCCAATTTAAAACAAACAACTATTATGAGTATTTCGTCGCAAAAAATACAGACACTATTTACCAATCAATTGGAAACCTGGGAGCAAGCTAAAGGAAACTACAGTGCTCTAAAAGCCGTAGAGTCGAGAGATTTTCTCTTTGATAAATTTTCTATCAGGGTACAATTTAATCCCGCACGCATTCAGTCTTCCGCTGCAAAAGTTGATACCAAATCGATACAAGAACGGAAATGCTTCTTATGCCCTGCCAATCTGCCGACTGTGCAAACAAGTATTCCATTTGGCGAAGATTATCAGGTATTAGTAAATCCATTTCCAATCTTCCCTACACATTTTACGATACCAACATATAAACACATAGACCAACTCATATTTGACAGATTTGGAGATATGTTAGATCTGGCCAAAGAACTTGATAATTATACCATATTCTATAATGGTCCTAAATGCGGTGCATCGGCTCCCGATCATGCCCACTTTCAGGCAGGAGTCAAAGGATTTCTCCCTCTCGAACAAGACATGCTAAATATTACGAAAGAAAGTATATATCAATCGGAGGGACTGACTGTATACACTGTCAACGAGTATCTCCGTAATTTATTTTTAATCGAAGCCACAGATAAACAAGAAGCTATCTTATTTTTTAAGAAATTATATAATTTATTCGACCTGAAGGATGACGACAAAGAACCGATGATGAACATCCTCACATGGTATGAAAACGAGAGATGGTATAGTGCTATATTCCCTCGAAAGAAACATCGTCCGGATTGTTTTTATGCCGAAGGAGATGACAATATGCTGATTAGTCCTGCTGCGGTCGATCTCGGAGGAGTCTTTATTACTCCGTTAGAAAAAGACTTTAATAAAATAACAGCAGAAGATATCAAAACTATCCTCAAAGAAATTTGTATCGATGATGAAAAGATGCAGACTATTATTAACATGATCAAAGAAAGACAATAATATATGGAACCAAAAGTCAGTGTTGGTATTCTCTGGAATAAAGAAATAACATTTGTACTAAATACACAGTATATGTGTATGGAAGAAGTAACGACGGGTGAAAATTCTGTTTCGTTAATAGACGGACAAATCCTTTGGAACGGAGTTTTATATAAAGAATTACACTTCGAGCCTATAAATGATGATGCTTCATTCACGTTAAAAAATGTAGTTATCGGAATCAACTTTCATTGGGAACGTAAAGAAGACCAACAATTTCAGGGAGCATTGAAATTAATAGTCAAAGATGGACAAATAACAGCTATAAATCTTATCAAAGTAGAGGATTACCTTACCAGCGTTATTTCATCCGAAATGAGTGCTACAGCTTCGATGGAACTACTTAAAGCGCATGCCGTTATCTCACGAAGTTGGTTATTAGCCCAAATAGAGAAGAATAAAGAAATACTGGCTAATGAAGAAGAATATTCTACATTTACAGAAACTGACAATGAACTTATCCGCTGGTACGATCGTGAAGATCACACTGATTTTGATGTATGTGCCGACGATCATTGTCAACGGTATCAAGGAATAACCCGTGCTTCGGCAAATATAGACGTCGTAAAACAAGCAATAAAAGAGACACGCGGCCAAGTATTAAAATCGGAGGGTAAGATATGTGATGCCCGCTTTTCGAAATGCTGCGGTGGTATAGTTGAAGAATTCCAGAACTGCTGGGAAGATATAAAATTCCCATATCTGGTTAAATTAAGAGACGATGTTAATAGTAACGACATACCCGATCTTACAATAGAATCCGAGTCTGTAAAATGGATAGAGTCACGTCCGTCTGCATTCTGTAATACGCAAGATAAAAAAATACTAGGACAAGTATTAAACAATTACGATCAGGAAACCACCGATTTTTACCGTTGGCAAGTAACATATACTCAAAGCGAACTATCTGCTTTAGTACTCAAACGTTCGGGCATAGATTTCGGTACTATTGAAGAACTTATTCCTGTAGAAAGAGGCACATCCTCACGCTTGGTAAAACTAAAAATTGTAGGATCAAAGAAAACTCTCACAATAGGTAAAGAATTAGAAATAAGGCGTATATTATCCACATCGCATTTATACAGTTCTGCCTTTACCATAAAAAAAGAAGGCGACACATTTATTCTTACCGGTGCAGGCTGGGGACATGGTGTAGGGCTTTGTCAGATAGGTGCTGCAGTAATGGGTGAAAAAGGGTATTCTTACGATAAAATTTTGTTACACTACTATGTAGGTGCAAGCATAGAAGAATTGTATTAATCATTTATTTGAAATAATAAATCTGCAATCATAAAGAAAGACGCATGAAAGAAAAAAAGACATCACCATGGGCTTGGATACCATCGTTGTACCTTGCCGAAGGATTACCTTATGTTGCCGTAATGACTATTTCGGTGATCATGTACAAACGTATGGGCATCTCTAATACCGATATAGCACTATATACCAGCTGGCTGTATTTACCATGGGTTATAAAACCTTTCTGGAGTCCTTTTGTTGACTTATTAAAAACTAAACGTTGGTGGATTGTTACCATGCAATTACTTATCGGTGCAGGGTTTGCCGGAATTGCATTCACTATTCCCCTCCCCTTCTTTTTCCAGGCGACATTAGCATTCTTTTGGTTGTTAGCATTTAGCTCGGCAACACACGACATTGCAGCCGATGGCTTTTATATGCTTGGGCTAGATACCAATCAGCAAGCTATGTATGTTGGTATCCGAAGCACCTTCTATCGTGTAGCTACCATTATGGGACAAGGAGTGCTTATCATTCTTGCAGGATTCCTGGAGAGTACGTCAGGAAGTGAGCCTGTAAAAATAAATATAGAAGCATCGCCTCAATATACTCAATCTACTTTATTTATTCCCCAAATACATAATACTAGTCCACAAGATGGTGAAATACATTTCATCACCGACAGAGAAATTGTACAGATTGGCACACATGGCGTAAATAAAGACAGCCTACAATTATTCCTAGATAGCATTACCGTATTAAATCAAGAGAACGGATTTGTACTAAAAGAGGCTAAAAAAGAAAATAGTAAAGAGAAAGCCAGTGAAAGATGGTGGACCTCGCATGTATCTGCTCCGCTAGGTAACTGGATAAAAAATACATTCGGGGAGAAACGTTTTGTCGCCGAATCGGATCATACAGGAAATATTGGTATTGTAGCAATCTGGCTATCCAAACAGCCTGAGCAAGATAAAGAAATGATACTGAACACAACTATGAACAGAGGTGATAACAGTATCTCCCTATTACAAGGCGATCGTCTATCTTTCAATGCTACCAATTGGAACAAACCGGCCTATATGGTATTCCAAATAGATCCTAAGCTGACAGAAATCAGTAGTGCAGAGTATAAAGGACTATCAGGCAATATTCCTTTTGCATGGTCTATCACATTCTTCGTCTTGGCGGGATTGTTTTTATTCTTCAGTTTCTATCATAGAGTAGCATTGCCAAAACCCGATTCGGACAAACCGCATACACATATCACCGCTGCTTCTATATTGGGTGAATTTACCGAAACATTTAAATCTTTCTTCAAAAAACCGCAAGCTGCTGCTGCCATATTTTTCATGCTTACTTATCGTTTCTCGGAGGCACAACTGCTAAAACTAATAAATCCGTTCCTGATCGACCCTAGAGATGTTGGAGGCTTGGGACTTACAACCGGTGAAGTTGGGTTTGTATATGGTACAATAGGGATTATAGGCCTTACCCTTGGTGGGATTATAGGCGGATTTGCTGCTGCTAAAGGCGGATTAAGAAGGTGGTTATGGCCTATGACATTGAGTATGTTGCTCACAATCGCAACATTCTTATATCTTAGCTTTTCACAGACAGATAGCCTGATTGTAATAAATATATGTGTATTTATAGAACAATTCGGTTATGGATTTGGATTTACAGCATATATGCTCTACCTGATGTATTATTCGGATGGAGAACAAAAAACCGCTCACTATGCCATTTGTACAGGCTTTATGGCATTAGGAATGATGCTTCCGGGCATGTTCGCAGGTTGGTTACAAGAGCAATTGGGATATAATCACTTCTTTATCTGGGTTATGATATGCTGTATTGTTCCTATTATAGCCGTTGCTTTACTAAAAATAGATCCTAACTATGGTAAAGCCAAGAAAGAAGAACCTATAGAAAAATAACTATATAGCTCTATATTGATATGAAAAAAACACTCATCATACTATCGGCTCTCCTGTTGGTTTCACTCGCATCCTTCTCCCAAAAGGTAAAGATAAAGACAGGTATCGAGGTTTTGAAGAATCAAAACTTCAAAATTTTGGAAGGCAAACGAGTCGGGCTAATAACCAATCCGACAGGTGTCGACAACAATATGAAATCGACTATAGATATATTGCATGAAGCAAAAAATGTACGACTGATATCTCTTTTCGCACCAGAACATGGCGTTCGCGGAGATGCGCATGCTGGCGATAATGTCGAAAATACGATCGATACCCGTACCGGATTACCTGTCTATTCACTGCATGGTAAAACAAAATCGCCTACAGCCGAAATGCTAAAAGATATAGATGTATTGGTATATGATATACAAGATATAGGTTGCCGTTCGTTTACCTACATCAGTACAATGGGGTTAGCAATGGAAGCTGCCGCAGAGAACAATATTGAGTTTATTGTGCTCGACAGGCCGAATCCATTAGGAGGACTAAAAATCGAAGGGGGATTGATAGATAATAAATTTACATCATTCGTAAGCCAATATTCTATCCCTTATGTATACGGTCTCACTTGTGGTGAATTAGCATTGCTCCTCAACGGAGAAAATATGCTAAAGAAGAAATGCAATCTGCAAGTCGTAAAAATGAAAAGTTGGAAAAGAAAAATGACATACGATCAAACAGGTCTGCAATGGATACCTTCTTCGCCCCATATTCCACAGCCTATTTCGGCAGTATTTTATCCTGTATCGGGTATTTTGGGAGAACTAGGATATATGTCTATTGGAATAGGTTATACAATACCATTTCAACTGTTTGCTGCAGAATGGATAAATGCTGATGATTTGTCTGCCAATCTCAATAAGCTACAATTGCCCGGATTATATTTCAGACCAATACATCTCAAACCTTTTTATTCGGTCGGACAAGGTAAGCAATTGCAAGGGGTACAAGTACATATAATAAACTACGAACAGGTCCGTTTATCAGAAATACAATTTTATGTAATGCAGGAAATAGCTGTTTTATATCCAGACAAAGCTATATTTGACAATGCAGACGAAAAACGTTACAGAATGTTTGATCAAGTGAGTGGAAGTGATTATGTAAGACTTACCTTTGCAAAAAATAATAGATTCGAAGATATAAAAGACTTTTGGTATAGTAAAACAGAATCCTTTAAACAATTATCGAAAAAATATTACTTATATAAATAGGTCTAAGATCTTAAATAAAAAGAAAAATTAGCTATCATATATACAAATAGAAAATCCATAAAACTATGATATTACTGGCAGACGGAGGGTCGACCAAGGCCGATTGGCGTTTGGTAGATAAAGGACAAGAAATAAAAAAAGTGATTACAAAAGGTATAAATCCTTTCTTTTGTACCCACGAAGAGATCAGCAAAGAAATAGATAATACTTTGTGCCCATCTCTTAATGGTTATAATATCGAAGAAGTACACTTTTTCGGCGCAGGCTGCGCTAACCCTGAAAAAAATGTTATTGTCAGAAATGCCATAGCTGATAATATAAAAGCATCGCGAATAGATGTAAACAGCGACTTGCTTGCTGCTGCAATAGGTTTGTGCGGACATAATTCGGGTATAGCTTGCATTATAGGAACAGGGTCCAATTCTTGTTTTTACGATGGCAAGTCCATTGTCGAAAATGTTTCACCTCTAGGTTATGTATTGGGTGATGAAGGAAGTGGCGCTGTCTTAGGGCGGTTATTTTTAGGTGCATGCCTGAAGAATCAACTTACAAAGGGATTAAAAGAAAAATTCTTGTCGGAATACAATCTGACTCCACCCCTTATTTTAGACAGAGTATATAAACAACCCCTGGCAAACCGTTTTCTGGCAAGCCTCTCGCCTTTTATCCTTCGCCATATCGAAGATGGCAGCATCTATAAACTGGTACACAATGCATTGGAAGACTTTTTTGTGAAAAACATAATGCAATATGATTACAAGAACAACAAAGTGCATTTTACCGGATCTGTAGCATATCATTATCAGGATATATTACATAAAATAGGAACGGAACTTAACATTCGTATAGGAACTATCGCTCAATCTCCTATGGATGGGCTTATCGCATATTATAGCTAAAATATATAATACTAATTCTTAACTTTCGATTATATAATGACTTTTATAAAAATAACAGAACAGCCATCGCATTACGATAATCTGGAAAATAAATCTGTCTTAGAATTATTGACCGACATTAATAAAGAAGACCAAAAAGTAGCGTTTGCTGTAGAAAAAGCAATACCACAGATTGAAAAACTTGTATCACAAATAATACCACGCATGCAACAGGGTGGACGAATATTCTATATGGGCGCAGGCACAAGCGGAAGACTCGGTGTATTGGATGCCTCAGAAATTCCACCTACGTTTGGGATGCCAAATACACTTGTTATAGGACTTATTGCAGGAGGCGATGTTGCACTACGCAATCCGGTAGAAAAAGCCGAAGACAATATGGAAGCAGGCTGGAAAGAATTACAGGAAAGAAATATCACAGATAAAGATACTGTGATAGGCATAGCTGCATCAGGTACTACTCCTTATGTTGTAGGTGCATTGCGTGAAGCACGTAAGCATGGCATACTTACAGCCTCTATATCCAGTAACCCCGACTCTCCCATTGCAGAAGAGGCTGAAATAAAAATAGAAATGATTGTTGGTCCTGAGTTTGTAACAGGCAGTTCGCGCATGAAATCGGGTACCGGACAAAAAATGATCTTAAATATGATTACCACCGCCACTATGATCAAATTGGGCAGAGTTAAAGGTAATCGTATGGTAAATATGCAATTATCAAATGTAAAGTTAGTAGATAGAGGAACACGAATGCTTGTCGACGAATTGGGTTTAGATTACGAGCAAGCAAATAGATTACTCCTTCTTCACGGTTCCGTAAAGAAAGCAACCGATGCTTATAGAGCAGAAAATCAGCAATAATTTTAACAAATAAACTCACTGAGTTGAAAGATTAATAAAATTTATTAACAGGACATCAACAAATTAACTCTTTTGTAAACGTATTTTTTACTACCTTTACCGAAGAGTTAATTTTTATACGATTTATTAAATCTAAGACCCAAAAGAAATGAAATTCAAAACAAAAAGCTTATTCGCATCATGTGCAATTCTAGCTATTGCACTTGCTTCTTGCAACAGCACACAACCTAACACCCTAACAGAGAAAGAAAAAGCCGAAGGATGGCAACTACTTTTCGACGGTAAAACAATGGCCGGCTGGAAAGATTATAACGGAACTACACTTACCCAACCGTGGCATGTAGTAGATGGATGTATCCAAGCTAAAGGAGATGGAAGCGATGCCAGCGGATATATCGTTACAGATAAAGAATATGAAAACTTTGAACTATCGTGGGATTGGAAACTATCGAAAGGTGGTAATAGCGGTATGTTATACCATGTAGTAGAACGCCCTCAATATAGTGTACCATATGTAACAGGACCTGAATATCAACTTATCGATGAACCTAATTTCCCTGAACCTCTCGAACCTTGGCAAAGGCTGGGTGTAGATTACGCTATGTATTTACCTGATACAGCCTTGATGAAGGTTAATCCACAAGGAGAATGGAATAATTCAAAAATAGTATTCGATAACGGCCATGTAGAACATTGGCTTAACGGAGTGAAGATATTAGAATTTGAAGCGTGGACCGACGATTGGTTTGCTCGCAAAAACAGTGGAAAATGGAATAATGCTCCAGAATATGGTTTGGCGAATAAAGGTGTAATATGCTTGCAAGATCATGGTTATCCTGCATCGTTCCGAAATATTAAGGTGAAAGAGCTTCCTCGTAAAACGAAAGAAGTAAATCTTTTTAACGGCAAAGATCTTACCGGATGGGATGTATACGGAACAGAAAAATGGTATGTAGACAATGATGGGCTACTCGTATGCGAAAGCGGACCGGACAAGGGATACGGATATTTAGCCACACGTGAATATTACAACGATTTCGACCTTACTGTAGAATTTAAACAAGAAGCTGATGGCAATTCAGGCGTATTCATTCGTTCTTTTATTGAGAAAGATGTGAAAGTAAACGGTTGGCAGGTAGAAGTAGCTCCTAAAGGACACGGTACAGGTGGTATCTACGAATCTTACGGTCGTGGATGGCTGATAGAAGCGCCTAAAGAAAAAGATGATGTATTGAAAGTCGGTGACTGGAATACAATGCGCATACTTGTACAAGGAGACAAAGTAACAAGCTGGCTCAACGGAGAGGAAATCGTTAGTCTAGAAGATGAAAAAATAGGAAAAGGACAAGGCCGTATTGCTTTACAAATACATGATGGCGGCGGTATCAAAGTATTGTGGCGCAATTTAAAATTAAAAACATTGTAAGATTATAGCACTGTTTATTTTAAAATAATAAAGAGTATAAAAAAGGAGTGAAAATATTTCACTCCTTTTTATTTTTATATGTCAGAATAACATCTTATTTCTTATCCTCTGTATTCATCTCATCTACACGAGCTAAAGGAATAGTTACATTTTTATCCTTTTCAGCTTGTCCTTTCAGATACGAAGGCAGATTCATTCCTGCCATTCCGAACAAGTCATTCAACGGAGGTACGGACTTCATAAGACCTGAAATAAAGTTAGCTGTCGATGTCTTACCATCGTCACCTACACCATTGCCTGTATCCCAAACCGTAACCTTATCTATCTTGATATTCTTAACAGCCTCAACCTGAGTCTTAACCAATTCAGGAAGTTTCTCAATCAACAATAGCTGATAAGCAGCCACAGGGTCTCCTTTAGCGGCATTAACCACATCTCTATATCCTTCAGCTTGCTTGGTCAATATTTCGTATAAACCACGAGCTTCGGCATCCATCTTCGCAAAGATAGCATCTGCCTCCCCTTTTGCTTCTTCACGTTTTTGTTCTGCTATGGCTTGTGCTTCAATAATCAATTTTTGCTTTTCTATTTCGGCAGGAACTACAATATTAGCTATCTGAGTTGAGCGTTCTCTTTCCGAACGTGCCATTTCTGCTTTTTGTTCTGCAATATACGCCTCTTCCAAAGCTTTTGCTTGTTGAACTTTTTCAGCAGCTACAGCCAAACGAGCCGCCTCTGCTTCTTTTTCTCGACGTAAAGCATCTGAGCCGGCAATCTCTATTTTTGCTGTATTCTCTCCTTTTACTGCAATGGCATTAGCTTCCGCCATTTTCACACGGGTATCTCTCTCTGCTTCAGCCTTACCGATAGATTCGTCTCTAACAGCACCTGCAATACTCACTTCTTTATCTTTTTGAGCAAGGGCTATAGAAACGTCCCTATCTCTATGAGTTTCAGCGATCTGAACATCTCGCATTCGGTCGGCGACAGCTTTACCTGTTTCTCCGATTTTTTCTTGTTCGGCTACGCTAATTTTAGCTTCGTTTATTGCTTTTGCAGCAGCTTCTTTTCCTAAAGCCTCAATATAACCCGACTCGTCATTTATATCTGTAACGTTTACGTTTATTAGTTTCAAACCTATTTTACGCAATTCCGTATCTACGTTCTTCGAAATATTGTCTAAAAATTTATCACGGTCCGAGTTGATTTCTTCAATCATCATCGTAGCGATAACCAGACGTAACTGTCCAAATAGAATATCCTTTGCCAATTCCTGAATTTGTGAAGTAGTTAACCCAAGAAGTCTTTCAGCAGCATTATTCATATTTTCCTTTTCGGTAGAGATCGCAATCGTAAAACGACATGGAACGTCGACACGAATATTCTGCTTACTCAATGCACTTGTTAGATTAGCCTCTATTGAAATAGGCTTTAAGTCTAAATATGCAAAATCCTGAATAACAGGAATAATAAAAGCGCCACCACCATGTATACATTTGGCTGATGCCCCACCCGTCTTTCCATATACGACAAGTATTTTGTCCGACGGACAACGCTTGTATCTCGACACCATAGCCGAAATAAATACAAACAGAGCAATGACACCTACCACAATAATGATAACACCCTCTGATAAAATACCATCCATAATTAATTAAATGTTTAGTTGTTTATGTTTAAAATAAATAATTTCGTTTAATGTATTTGCTACTTACTTATAGGAGTCACCAGTAAAATTCCTCCTTCTATAGCATCGACCCTAACTAATGAACCACTTCTTATATCTTCTTCAGAAGCTGTTATCGCAGGTAACTCGTGTGTAGATCCTTTTATACTTACAAAGATTTTACCTTTACCTTTTTTTGCAGCCGGAATATTCATATACACATCAGCTGTTTGTCCGATAGTATCTTCGATTTTGAATGTATTATCTTCTGACAATTTCATCAAAGCTCTCATTACTAAGAAGAAAATAACAATAAATAATGTTCCTACTAAAAAGGCTACTATCCCTAATACAAATTTATTTTCGAACGAAGTATATAATGATGCGCCTGTCCATCCGAAACCTAAAAGAAAATTGACTAAATTTCGTAGTGAAAATAATTGAAAAGGAGAACTGGCTCCATCCAGATTACCATCAAAATCGGCATCGACACCAGTATCGGCATCAGCTCCAACAAAAGTCATAATGGTTTGAATAATAAAGATAACACTTGCTCCTATAGCTACATACCAATAGAATTGTTGAGTAGCCTCCATACTTGCGAAAAACTCTTTCATAGCAGTTTCTAGTTAATGGTTAATGCGTTTTTATATAGTCTATACAAATATAATATTTTTTTTAAGAAATGCAACCATTTGGATACTAAGCCGCAAAATATTTCCAAAATTATTTTTTCATTTAGAATGTACTCTTATTTGAGTGGAAGTAAAATTTGAATTATCATTTTGCACAGAGTAGATCTGAGCCTCTTATTACTTTAGACTAGCCATCTCCCACCCTATAATTGCAGACTTACGAGCACTCTCCCAATGATATTGACCAATCTTACCCGACGACAAAATCACACGATGACAAGGTATAAGATATGCAACCGGATTTTCTGCAATAGCTGTCCCTACCGCCCTACTAGCACCAGGACTACCAATACGCTCTGCAACATCACGATATGTGGCTAGTCCTCCTCTCGGAATCTTGAGTAATATTTCCCATACTTTTAACTGAAAGTTAGAGCCAGCCACATGAAGTTGTATTTGTTCCGGCTTTTGCCAATCTTGAGTGAATATATAAAGAGCATTTTGTTGTATACTATCTGTCAGTTGTTTGTATTCAGCATTAGGAAATACATGTTTCATTTCTTGCAAAGCTGAGACTTCATCCTCCACAAATGCCATATAACAGATTCCTTTAGAAGTAGATGCGATTAGTATTTCGCCAAATGGCGTTTCTGCAAAGCTATAATTTATAGCCAAGTTTAGGCCTCCGTTTTTATATTCCCCCGGAGTCATTCCCTCTATATTCACAAACAGGTCATGCAAACGCCCTGTACCCGACAAGCCAACTTCAAAAGCCGTATCAAAGAGGCTTGCTTGAGTTTCCTTCAGCATTTTCTTTGCATTTTCAACACTGATATATTGTAAAAACTTTTTGGGGCTTACTCCTGCCCATCGGGTAAACATTCGTTGAAAATGAAAAGGACTTAAGGCAACATAGCTAGCTACCTCATCCAAATCCGGTTGAGATTTATAATTTCCGTTTATATATTCAATCGCATCCTTAATGCGAATAAAGTCAATAATCTTCTGCTTATTCATAACAAGACAAATTTAAATATTATATATGGCAAAGCTAATCTTGTAAGTCGAAAAAACAAACCCGATTCTTGCGAGATATTAAATTTGTGTTTGTTACTTCAATACTAGAAGTCTAAGTTCGAGAGAAATGCCTTAAGTTCTAAAAGATTATAAATATACTAGTTGCTCTAACCTACATTTGCTCTATATTAAGTATAAAAATACATTTGATATCAATTAGCCTCTTAATAACTGTATCGTACGATATAGAGGAATGTACTTTTACCAAGCAATGTCATTCCTGTTCCGGAACAATTACCGGCTTGCCCTCTACCTAATGAAATGTTCCATTGTAAACTTTTTGTCAACAAGCATGGTGCAGAAAGCGTACCTCCATGATTTGAATAAGCATAGGTATCATGAGATGAATTAGAATGAATCCTTGCCCCCGATGATGGATAAGCATCGTTCGGAAAATCAACAAAATAAGAGGACAGATCACAGTTTGCGTTATGCATAGCTTCGTAAGTAAATTGAACAACATAAAAACCCGGAGCGAAAGTTATTTTTGTTCCATCGGCTGATAACTGTATATAATCAGGTGTAGTGTTGACAAGCTGAATCATATTTACAGCCTGACCTTCACCTAACCTAACACCACTCAAGAAATTTGTAATATTATTATTCAACATGAAAGCTGCCGGTTGGGGGTGGACTAAGTTTTTTAGTTGTTCCATTGCATTTGCTAGCGATTTTTCATCAACTATCATATTCCATGCTGTACCATCCCATTTATAAAGACCCTGTGATAAGTTTTTCGATGTCGATATAGTTAAATTATAAACCATCAATCCAGTATGCGTTTGTTTCAGTCTCGTATATTCGTTCACATTATTCAATATAAAAGAGGAATCGATTAAAGGAGCCAGGCTCTTAGTATCTAACAAATGAACTCGAGGCATGAGCAACCCTCCGGATATAGCTGTTTCTAAATTTCCGGCATCAAGATCTGCTTTCTTTTCCTTTATATCCAAAAGTGCCCCTTTTTCAGGGGGAAGACCCGACCCAATAGTTACTTGAGCTTTTATATTTAAAATTTGAAAACTTAAAAATATAGCAGATATCAATATTGTTAAGTGGATTTTATTCTTTTTCATAAGATATTTGTTAAACAGTTTAAATAAAATAAACTCTATCAAAAAAAGATGTAAACATCTGGTAATCTGATATATTAAAAACAAATAAGTAAAAT
>NZ_JAEPKU010000064.1 GCF_016652235.1 Dysgonomonas sp. Marseille-P4677 | reverse complement strand
GAATAAAGCGTTTATCATATAGATAAATAACTTTTTGAAAAGTAAAAAGACGATTACAGAAATGTAATCGTCTTTTATCAGAGCGGAAGACGGGGCTCAAACCCGCGACCCTCAGCTTGGAAGGCTGATGCTCTCTATCGGCATTAAAAGCTCGGCAAGCCTTCGCTTTCAATGCTTATCAACTGAGCTACTGCCTTTTATAAAGTCATTACTTACTTTCGCTTTTACTCCGTGTCTTTTTGGTTTACATATTGGTTTACATTGACAGAAAAGTAACCATGATTGATTAATACTAATTTTAATTATCTCTGTATAACAACGGCAAACAATATTTCATGCTTGCCGTATATTATTGTCTTATTTTAAATTCATTCGTTGAAAAATCATTTTTTCTCCGTCTAAATTCCCTTCACTGTTATAATCTTCAAGGACTAGGCTAATAGAGTTTACGTCATGTATTTTAGAAATACCCCATTCGTCTTCATCGCTAAACAGCATATACAATTTATCTCCCGATTCTATTTTCCACTTTCCGTGTTCTTCATAATCAGAGTCTGTTGAACTTGTATATTGAAATGTTCCATTATTCTTGAACTCGACAATATCAGATAAAGACGTTTTGTTCTCTTTCCATTTTCCAATAATAAGACTTTCCTCTGTCTGATCGTCATTGTCGTCACTGCAAGCATTAAAACTAAGTGTCAAGGTTGCTAATAATAGCAATGTAATAAATTTAATCTTTTTCATTTTTTAAGTTTGAGTTAATTTTACCTCTTTAGCCAATTGTATTCAAATATACCTATTCCTATTATATATAGAATCCATATAAAGGCTATGAACTGAGAATCATGCCCTTCATATCCATCAAGTATACTTAGGAGAATAAGAAGAGCAACAATAGGAACGATTAATACAACAATAATTTTCAAAAGTGCTTCATTTTTCATAATAGTTTAAAATTTGTGTCCTTTCGCTCTCTCAAAAGACAGGTTATAAAATAAAAAAGCATGAGAACGATTGCCAAATACCTGATTTGAAGGCTCTCGACTGCCTGCCATTCAAGATAAATAGACAACCGCCTCATGCCATTATATCTTATAATACCATAGGTATATAAACAAATGACATGAAAGCGTGTTGCTATCACTCTCCGATGGCTTAAAAATTGTCGAGATTTTCAAATCAAGAGTAATGCTTTTATGCTTTCATCACTAAATCTTTCCAAGTGCCAACGCTTTGACAGTTGGAATTAAGACAAAGATAATAAAAGCCTATCAGTTACAAATAATTGAATTGAGAATTTACAAAATGGGAAAATACTTCTTTGATTCTGATTTATTTACAGAATCTTTCCATCAAAGTATCAATTAGAACTTGTTATACTGATTTTAATTTAGAATACCTTTTTAAGAAAGTCCGTTTTTATAGGGATCGCGATTGCTTTTTACAGAGCCGTAGCGTGTTTTTTTAAGCATTCTTTTTTCTCCTCGGACACAGTTGGGGTCTTAAGGATAACTCCACCCCCTCTCATATATTTAAAGTTGCCTTTTATTTAAGGGGAGGGGGGATTTTTATAGATATGGTTATTTTTTTGCCTGTATATTACAGTCGGATATTTTTTATAAAAATTTGCTCTATACCACCCTAAACAGATTCTTCCCCGAACTCCGATTTAAAGCCTCTAATTCTAAATATTGCAGGTTTTTTATTGTTGTCCTCGCTTACAAGACAAAAGATTCTTATTGTCTCTTGTGTAATTTTCAGTTCTATACCGTTGTCTTTATAAATGTCAGCAATAAGCTCTTTAGCTTCATTTTTCGTTGGTGTTGTTCCTATGTTGTAAACTTTCCGTATTTCATCCTGTATATCATAGAATAAGTCTTTTACTTTTTCTTCGGATTTAGCTATTACAAGATCTTTCTTTAATTCGGAGGGATTTGAATAGCCTGTTCTTTCTATTGCTTCCTTACCTAAATAATCGTAGCATTCAACCATAAAATCACCTCTTTCCGTTCCTGAAATTTCAACACGCTTTATTATTGCCCTTTGTGTTTCTATATCAAAATCAGAATTAATTTCTTTTTGTTTTGCTAATTCCTCTAAAGATTCAACAATAAACTTTCTCATTTCTTTTACAGGGTTATTCTTATTTCGGAAAAAATCCGTATCAAAAGTAAACGGAGAACTGTTTACAATTTCAGTAACATTAAAATGTCCTGTATCCCGATATGCTTGTATTAATAAATCGGGATTTGAATAATAATTTTTAACCCGTTCCTCATTATAGAGATTATCTAACGAAAAATAGTTAAGCATCCCATTTTCGTCTAATAATTCCGAATATGGAGTAACGTTGATATTCTTCTGTATCGCTTCTTTTGTTATATCGTCAGTCGCTTTCTCCAAATCCTGTTTTAACTGGTCGTAATACCCTTTATTTATTTCCGTTATCCTGTCTATATCTTCCCTTGTTTTTACTTTATAATGAGGATTGATGTTTGTAATATGAGTAAGTGAATTAAAAGGAATTTCGCCACGAAAATGCTTATCTCTGAAACGTCCGTAAATCTGTATTGCTTCTGTAAATGGGTCTATTCTTGTATGATTTGCATCCTTTAGATTAGTCAATAAAATAACATCGGGCTTATACCTTAATTCTATATCGACAGCCGAGAAGAAACGGCATGTAAAGAAATTGTATTTTGCTAAAGGTAATTCTATACTGTCAGATGCAATTTTATACTCTTTCTTCTTTAGTTTCTGTACGCTCTTTTTAGAACAAAATATTTTAGATTGATCTTCAATATGGAGTGTGTTTATCAGCTTATCTATACTATCAGTCTTATTCAGGAATATACAAATATGCTTGCTGTCTTTTAATTCCTCTAACTTTTTATAAACAGCAACTTCATATGTGTCGGTAATAATAAGCTCTAAATCTTTCTTATAATCATAAGTCGGCTCAATTTCCACAATCTGAAAGTTCTGTCTTTCAAATTCGGGGTGCATCATATCTAAAGGAGTAGCCGAAACAAATGCTTTATTCTCAAATAAGAAAAAATCATTTATCGGTTGTGTAATACTGTCTCTGTAATCAATATCTTGAATAAGCTTTTCGCATTCGTCAAAGAGACAGAAATATGTCGAGTAAAATAAGGCTTCATCTTTTAAAATACTAACTGCAACCTTTTTTACTTTCTTGTAACTTTCGGGTGTAGTCAGTATCTTCTTATATTTTATATCCTTATTTTGCAGATATGTTTTTATTCTCTTTTCGGTAACATCTTCATACACTCCTAATAATTCGGGTTTATCCTTTGTTTTTCCTATAATTACAGGAACGTTGGGTTCTATGATAATAGAATGTCTTTTAGCATTTATTTCGCCATAGGTAGCCCCTAAGCCCGGTAATGTCTTTTTTAATATGGTATTTGTAGGGATGTTTGTGTAGCCTTTCTTTTTTAATGCAGCTTGTAAGTATTGTTTGTGTTCTATGGGTATAGGTATTCTTTCCATGTCAATATTTTAGTTATATGTGCAAATTAACATAAAATATTTATCGTGGAGAAAATGGACTAAATTTTATTTTATACCGCCCCGAGCCGATTTTTCCCCGCTTTGAAAATATCAGGGAAATGAAGCTTTTATATCCTATTTTTTAGAGTGGGTTTGTAGTTGTGTATAAAAATAGCTTTATATGCCTGATTGCTATTCTTATTTAATCGAAATCAGATGCTTTACAGGGTGTAAGTAGATTAAAATTGCTCTTAAAAATCGGATTTGTAACATTAGCTTATAAATACAAGATGACATTTTTTACTCAAAACATGTGTTTTCGTATAAATATTTAAGTGAAATCATGTGCGCAGATGTAATTTTATTATTAAATCACATGTTCTTTTATGGTTTTATTCTAAAATCACATGCACCGATATAATTATGTCAGATTATATGTTTGATTGTTAAATTTAAAATTATATTTGTAACACTTAATACAAACTACGGTCGGTGCGCAACTTCCCTCGTTCGTTTTTGAGTCCTCTAATTTGTTCCTATTCGATTAGTTGTAAAAATTGCACAAAATGGGATGAAAAAAGGTGCTGGCGGTTTATAGGGCTATTTACCCCAAATACAAAATAGCTTAGTTTTTAAATTTATTAAATGAATTCAACTAATAATTCAGGCGCAGCAGTAGCTGCAACAAACAATTCAGTTGCAAACAGCGACAAGTCATCTAACATTACTAAAAGTTCTAAGAAAAACGCGCGTAATCCATTTTTGGAAATTCTTAGAAAGTCTAGAAACACATATAAAAAGCAGATTATTCGTGATGCTCAAGTGAAGAAATCTGCGATTGAGCATACTTTAAAAGTGTCTGATAAAGATACTAATATGGAGGATATTGTGTTTTTGGCAAATTTTTACGATATGGTCGAATACCGACTATTGGACAGTAACCGATTTACCCGAGATTGTGAGCGTATGGGCTTAAATGCTTTTAATGTTGCACAACACGTTATTTTTGACGGAAATAAAAAGCTTGACGAAGTGTTGACTTTCGGTCTTGATAAAGCGTATGGTAATGAACTTATTAAAATGAAATAGCCGATCTTCACCCGTGAAGAACTTGAACAAGGCAAAATCAGCCCTAAACAAGAAATTGGCTTAAATAGTATTTCGGATGAAATAGCCGCTTAACATTTAATTTTTAAAATGCGCCCCTCATTCCAAAAGAGTGAGGGGTTTTTATTTTTTGTCTAAGAAGGTAGTAGTAATAATTCCTGATCATCTTTCTTAAATTTACTCCACTCTTTTTAAATCTAGTTTTGATTTTATCTATCAGCATTGAAGAATCAAAATCATAGTATTTCTTTAAAAGGGGTTCTATCTCTTTTAAAAGAAAGGATTGGATATAGAAAAAGGGTTCTTCTTGAATAGAGATAAAGTTTTAGCCAAAGATAAAAAATAAGACCGCTTCAATTAAGAAACGGTCTTATAGTTACAATAAATTCTTCATTGCTTCATCAATTTGGCTATTTTCAAAGCTATCTAAATAGATTTGAGTAACCTTTTCAGAGCTATGTCCTAATGATTCAGAAATTATAGAAGTATTTACCCCAGAACGCTTTAAAACAGTGGCATAAGTGTGGCGCGCGACATAGGTTGTTAAATTAGCTTCTATATTAGCTTTCTTAGCTATCTCTTTTAGATTAATATTGACTTTACCCATTATTTTATGAATACGGTTGAATTTTTGCATTCCTGTAACATGAATTTTTCTGTTTAAAATCGGGAATACATAATCATTTAAGATAGCTTCTGTGTAATAATATTTCTGCAATATCCTTAACGCTTCTTTCTGTAATGGAATGTTTATAAGCCTATTAGTTTTCTGCCTGATATATTGCAGTCGGTTATCAATTATATTCTCATATTTCAAATTCGCTATATCAGTAAGATTAATTCCACTTTGCAGATAGCTGAATATAAATATATCCCTGCTTAATTGCATCATTTCGCTTTCACTTGTAACATCTAATTCAATAACTTTCTTAATGTCCTCTTTGGTTATTGCTCTTTTTCTTGTTTTAACACTGAATTTAGACATCTTGAATGAGTTGAAAGGGTAGTCTTCTTTGCGGACTATTTTTTGCTCTATAGCTTTATTAAACGCACTGCGAAGTGTTCTAAACAAAAGGCTCATTGTTGTTTCTGCATTATTTCTGTTTACAAGCCATTTTTCATACTGATTAAGCCATTCGGAATCAATTTCAGAGAATAAAAAATCAAGATTATCTGTTTCTTTAAAAGACTTTAGCGAGTTGAAAGAGTTTCTATAAATAGACGCATTTCCGACTTTGTTTATACTCTTATAATAAGCTATCAGTTCTGTATAAAACTCCTGTACTGTTTTAGTAATCACAGTTTGTTTAGTAGCATTAATTAAACTAGATGCAGTATAATTCTTTTGCGATATTTTGAACTCTAATATTTGTGTTTGATATTCAGATTCTTTGTCTAAAATAATCTTTTTAATGTAGTCTTTATTCGGGCAATTCGGCTTAGGTTCATCTTTCTTAAAATCCCAATTTTTCACATGAACGGATATACCCAAACTGATATATTTACGCTTTCCGTTCTTTGTTACTCGTAACATGATGGGATGTTCTCCATTTTTCAAGGTCTTAGAGGTGTAACAGACCGCGTTAACAGTAGCATTCATGATGTTTTTTCGGTTTACATCATGGTTTACATATTACTCCAAAATATCAATATTATACCATAAAAAAAGCGACTACGTTAATTCGTAATCGCTTTATTATCAGAGCGGAAGACGGGGCTCAAACCCGCGACCCTCAGCTTGGAAGGCTAATGCTCTATCAACTGAGCTACTTCCGCAAAGTTGTGGGCAGTGATGGATTCGAACCACCGAAGACGTAAGTCAGCTGAGTTACAGTCAGCCCCATTTGGCCACTCTGGTAACTGCCCAGTATTCTTTTGCGATTGCAAAGGTAATACTTTTATTTATTCCTCCAAATTTCTACGGTAAAAATCTACCATTTTTAATGCTGTTATAGCACATTCGTCTCCTTTATTGCCATGACGGCCTCCGGAACGGTCTTCTGCTTGTTGTGCATTGTCGGTAGTTAAAAGTCCGAATATGAATGGGATATCGTAACGAATGTTCATATCGGCTATTCCTTGAGTTACACCACTACATACATAATCGAAATGGGGTGTATCGCCTTTTATTACACAACCTAAAGCAATAACGGCATCTATTCCTTTATTTTCTACCATGTGTTTTGCTCCAAAAATCAACTCAAAACTGCCAGGTACAAAATCTATAAGAATATTTTCTTCTTTTACACCATGTTTTATAAGTGTTTTGTGTGCTGCTGCCAGTAATGAACCTGTAATATTGTCGTTCCATTCGGATACTACAATTCCTATTTTCATGTCAGTTCCATCAGGTACTTTTTCAGGATCATAAGACGATAAATTATGATATGCTGTTGCCATAATATTCTTGTATTTAATTATAGTGCAAATATAGTTATTTATTCTTTTATGTTATCTAATAAATCATTTACCAGTTTACTTGCTCCTATCCGGAAATATTCACTGTTTAAATATTCGTCGCCTAAGACTTCTTTTACTATTGTATAGTATTTCACAGCATCTTCGGTGGTAGAAATTCCTCCAGAGGCCTTAAAACCTACTTTTCTTCCTGTTTTAGCTGCGTATTCTTTAATTGCTGTACACATTACATAGGCTGCTTCGGGAGTTGCACCTTCATATCCTTTTCCTGTGGATGTCTTTATAAAATCGGCACCGGAATAAAGGGCTAGGAGGGAGGCTTTCATTATATTCTTAGCCGATTTCAATGCTCCGGTTTCCAATATTACCTTTAGCTTAGCTTCTCTGCAAGCATGTTTTATTTCGTCTATTTCTTCAGCTAATTCTTCATAGTTTTCGTCCAGAAAATATCCTAAATTTATAACTATATCTATTTCGTCTGCTCCACCGGCTACAGCTAATGCTGTTTCGGCTATTTTTACTTCTGAAAATGTTTGTGATGAGGGAAAACCTCCGGCAACAGATGCTATTTTTACATCAGAAGTAAGAGCTTCTTTTACTGTTTCTACAAAATTAGGATACACGCAGATAGCGGCTACATTTGGTGTATCTGAGGCTCCATCCCAATCATTTACCTTTTCGGTAAATTTCCATATATCTTCACGTGTATCTGTTGCATTGAGCGAAGTAAGATCCAGACATGAGTATATTCTTTTATAAACTTCTTTATTTTGATTTTGAGCGACTTTTTTACTGATTATTTCATTTACGGCCTTACTTATATCAGCATCTTTAATGTCTGTTTTATACTTTTTAAGAGTATCGGTGTATTTATTTATTTCAGTCATATTATTTTAATTTTTCGTTGTTTTTATGTCTGTCTTTATCCCTATTTGTTTTTTTTTCCAGATTCTTTTCGAATGCCTCGGTTAGATTTATACCTGTTTGGTTAGCAAGGCATATCAATACCCATAATATATCGGCCATTTCATCTCCTAGGTTTTTATCCAGATCAGATTTTTTAAATGACTGGTCGCCATAAGTACGAGCCATGATCCGGGCTAGTTCTCCTACTTCTTCAGTAAGGATAGCCATATTTGTAAGTTCGCTAAAATAGCGTACTCCTATTGTTTTTATCCATTTGTCAACTTCAAGTTGAGCTTCTTCTATTGTCATTATTCTTTTACTTTAGAGTCTATCCATATGGTTACAGGGCCGTCATTGATTAATTCTACCTGCATATTTGCGCCAAACTCGCCTGTTCCTATATCTTTGCCCAGTTTTTCTTTTAAAGTGGCGCAAAACGCTTTATAAAGCGGGATTGCAATATCTGGTTTCGCTGCATATATATATGAGGGGCGGTTTCCTTTCTTTGTAGAAGCATGCAAGGTAAATTGCGATACTACCAATATATTCGCATCTATATCTAATACAGAAAGGTTCATTACGCCCTCTTTGTCATCAAAGATACGGAGATTTACTATTTTATTACAGAGCCATTCTATATCATCTTTGTTATCTTCATTTTCTATCCCTAGCAAAATAAGCAAGCCTTTATTTATCTGCGACTTTATCTGGTTATCTATTGTTACCGATGCTTTTGTTACTCGTTGTATAAGTACTCTCATTATCTTGATTGTGATATATTTTATTCTGAATCTGTAAAAGGTAACAAAGGTAACACTTTTGTATATTTCTTTCTTAGTTACTTTTTCACTTTATAACTCTTTTTCTTAGTTAGACGTATAAAATTAAGATTTTAACTAAAAGGTTACAAAAGTTACATTTTTTGCCGATATATTATATTTTCTAAATTTACTTATTGTCATTATTCTTGTATATAGATAAAGTTCTATATGAATAATAAAGCCTTATATATTAATTATATAAGGCTTTAATTTATTTATATAAAATAATTAATTGTCTTTTTCTATTTCATCTATCTTTTTACCAACAGATTTAAGTTTGAACCCATAATAGATTCTTGATATTCCGTAAAATAATAGTGTAAATGCTAACATATATATTATAAATCCGGCCGCAAATACTGGGTTTGTTATAAGTATGAATGAGAAGATCAATCCTAGAATACCAAATGCTAATACCCAACCCCAGCCACCAATACCATTGCGTTGAAGTTCTATTGAAGATCCTATTACCCATATTGATTGGAATAAGGCCCAGAAACCTACAAAAAATATTAGTGTTGCAATTGTACCTAAAGGTGTTGCTATCAATAAGAGGGCAAAAAGTATATCAATAATACCACTTGCGAGTGTCCAACCCCAGCCATTCAATCTTTCTCTGTTCGATATTGCAAATATGATCTCAAAGATACCTGCAATAAAGAAGCCTGCAATAAATAACGCTCCTAATACCGCGAGTGTGGTAGTAGGTGTAGCTAAACACCATATAGCTAAGATTATTGACAAAATTCCTATAAGAAGCGATGTCCACCAGTATTTTACTGCTTGTTTTGCTGTCTGAAATAATTCATTTTTCATAACTTGTGTTTTTTAATATATAATATATATAACTGTTAAATACGAACGATTGTTTACTTTTGCTGTAAACAAAATTTTAGTTTATTGATAATAGGGAATGCTTTAAAGAAGCAATTGATTCCCACCAATTTTCTCTCTTCTTTAAAGGTAGCAATTTACCATATGGAAAGGATATGGTATTTCGTCCTTTTTTGGGAGGTTTTATATTTTTTTAAAGAATAGATGTCCTATTATTCTGAATATATATTCAATTCTACTTTTTTAGATAATCCATTTATTCAGCACTGGTATTTTTTTTATAATCAGAACCAGAATTAATGAAGCTAAATATACAAATAACGCTAATATAGGAACAGATAAAATAGCTGGGAATGTACCTGTATTTATGTTCAGTAGATTGAGTAATACATTAAATAAGTCGTGAGCAAGATATATTCCAAGACTACAACTTGCTAGCAATGTAATATATTTGTTATTCTTAAATTTCTGTAGTTTTTGGCTATTGTTTATAAAATTTTTAAAAAATACAAAAACAAAGAATGCAAGTATCATTGTATGTGGCCCCATGTTTTCGAAATAATGGGTACTTAGCGAATTTTCCGTTGCAGCAGTATATGTTGACCAAAATAACATCCATGCAAAAGTGAGTATACCTGCAGTATATAGAATTTTTTTCTGTATAGAAGTAAGATCATATTTAGAAAAAAAGTAACCGGCTATAAAATAGCCTGTATACGAATACAATTCATATATTCCAAAGCTAATACTTACATTATAAGCAGCATTTATTTTAGGTATAACAGACCCGAATATAAAATATAAGATAAGGAAATAGAAATAATGTTTTTTCTCGGCATGAGCCGTAAATACACGTATAAGTGGAGCTAAGATATAGATAGAAATTATTGCATACATAAACCATAAGTGATGCCATGGGGAAGTACTGAAAATAATTTCGGTATATATTCTTTTCCAGTCTTCAATTGTTACTTCCCTTAAGTTGAGTATGATAGATGTAATAGGAGATAAGGTTCTGTAGAGAATAGCCCAAAATAAAAGTGCGACAATTAATCTAGGTAATGTTCTGGTATATAGTTTTTTAAATGATAAATTGTAGTTAGGGTCAAGAATTATTATGCCACTTAGCATAAAGAAAACAGGGATGCACCATCTTAACATGGTCATAAACGTGTTTAGGACGTACCATTCTGCGGTTCCTACAGTTGAATACCATCTTACTCCACATATATGTATTATCAAAACCGCATATATAGTAAAAGTCCTTAATATATCTGAATATAATATTCTGTCTCTGTTTTCAAGTTTGGTCATATTCTAATAAAAAGAAAAATGTGGTTGACAAAGATAGATTAACTGTTTTTATCTTCGAAATATTTTCTTATCAAAGCTGTTCTGAATTTACCTATTATTTTTTCTAACTCTTCGTCTTTAGCAAGTTTTATTCGTTTTACGCTTCTGAACTCTTTGAGAAGTAGACGTTTGGTTTCATCTCCAATTCCTTTTATGTTGTCTAATTCCGATTTTACCTGATTTTTACTACGTTGATTTCTATGAAATGTTATTCCAAATCTATGTGCTTCATCTCTAAGATGTTGTAATACTTTTAGCGACTCAGAATTTTTGTCTAAATAGAGAGGAATAGAGTCTTCCGGGTAATATATTTCTTCCAGGCGTTTAGCGATACCTACTATTGCTACTTTTCCATAAATTCCTAATGCCTTAAGAGATTCACAAGCAGCACTTAATTGACCTTTACCTCCGTCTATTACTATTAATTGGGGTAGGGGAGATTCTTCTTCGAGTAACCTGTGGTAACGTCTATACACCACTTCGCGCATTGTAGAGAAATCATCAGGGCCGATTACAGTTTTAACATTAAAGTGACGATAGTCTCTTTTTGATGGTTTTCCCATTTTAAAGACAACGCATGCAGATACCGGATTGGTTCCTTGTATATTGGAGTTGTCAAAACATTCTATATGTGTAGGTAAGTCCTTCAAATTCAGATCTTTATGTATATCTTTTAGTATTCTTACACTACGTTGTTCCGGATTTAAGCTTTCTGCTTTTTTTAATTTGTCTAATTTGTACTGTCTTACATTTTGTGTCGAAAGAAGCAATAATTTTTTTTTGTCTCCTCGTTGCGGAATTACGAATTCTACTCCTTCCATAGTAAGGTCTGGATAGAAAGGAACTACTATTTCCTTCGCTTTTGAACCAAATCTGTTCCTGACCTCTATTATACCTAGTGCTAGTAATTCATCCTTGGGCTCTTCCATACGTTTTTTATATTCGAATGTATATGCCTGAATAATAGCTCCATTATGTACGTTAAGATAGTTTATATATGCTGAACTTTCATCTTCATCGTAGCTATAAATATCTATATTATATTTAATGCTACTTACGACTGTCGATTTATTTTTGAAATTTTCCACAAGCAAATATTTTTCTTTTAATTTATTTGCTTCTTCAAATTCTTGTCTGTCCGACAATTCTAACATCATGCTGTAAATGTTGTCGCTTACAAGATTTGTGTTTCCTTTTAAAATTTCTTTTATCGATTCAATATTTTTATTATGGTCTTCGAGAGTCTGTAATCCGACACATGGTCCAAGACATCTTTTTATATGATACTCTAAACATACTTTGTATTTTCCTTCAGCAATTTTCTCTGGAGTTAAATTTAATGAGCATGTACGGATAGGGTAGAGCTTGTGTATAAATTCTAAGAGAGTTTTTACACTGGGTACATTTGCATATGGGCCAAAATATTGAGACCCATCTTTCAGTAATTTTCTTGTTAGCTCTACTCTGGGGAAATATTCATTCTTGATAACTATTGATGGATAAGATTTATCATCTTTTAATAATACATTATATCTGGGCTGAAATTCTTTTATCAGATTATTTTCTAATAATAAAGTATCAGCTTCGGTATCTACAATGATATATTTTATATCTCGAATTTTACTTACAAGAATTCTTGTTTTCGGACTGTCATGTCTTTTCGAAAAATACGATGAAACTCTCTTTTTTAGATTTTTTGCTTTACCTACATATATAATAATCCCTTTGTCATCAAAATATTGATAACATCCTGGTTTTTCAGGAATATTTTGTATTATATTTTTTAAGTAACTATCCATTCAATATTTTTAGCACCAAATTTTTTTAGTAGTGAAATTCTGGAACAATTATATTATGAAAATTACTATTTATATAGAATAATCTATCAGAGCATTTACATCTACATCTTTTGGAAATAATTTTCTTCCATCCAGTTCCTTTAATTCTATTATAAAATTAATGTATATTTTCTTAACGTTCATCTTTTTTACAAGATTGTAGGCAGCAAGCATTGTTCCCCCTGTAGCTAATAAATCATCATGAATCAACACTACATCGTTTTCAGATAGAGAATCTTTGTGAATTTGAATTTTATCCAGACCATATTCTTTTTCGTATGCTTCTTCAAATACTTCGGCTGGTAGTTTACCTGGTTTTCTGATAGGAACAAATCCTGCGCCAAGTTCGAGTGCCATGATTGGTCCCATTATAAAGCCTCTCGATTCTATTCCTACTATCTTTGTTATACCTTTATCTCTGTATTCGTCAAGGAGAACTTCGGTCAACATAGTTAGCGATTCTTTCGTTTTAAATAGGGGAGTGACATCTTTAAATTGAATTCCGGGTATGGGAAAATCAGGGATGTTCCTTACAGTGTTTCTTAGGAAAATTAATTTTTGCTCTTTAGTTTTTTCTTCCATTTTTATTGTTTTTATTCTTTGTTTCACGTGGAACATATGATTTTTATTCTCCATTTTTAAGGTGTGTTTCACGTGGAACACCTAGATTTATCTGCCTAAAAGTACTAGTAAAATTGATATGTCGTTTGGGGATACACCCGGTATTCGGCTTGCTTGAGCAATTGTTTCAGGATTTATTTTCGAAAGTTTTTGACGGGCTTCTGTTGATAAAGATAATATGCTTTCGTAATTAAATTTATCTTTTATTCTTATATTTTCCAGACGTGTGATTTTGTCTGCCATCAACTGTTCTCGTTTTATATAACCGTCATATTTAATAATTATTTCAGCAGCCTCTTTTATTTCTTCCTGTCTATTTGGTATCTTATCTAGCTCTGCTTTGAAAGCAGGAATGTATTCTGTTATATTATTTATAGACACTTGCGGGCGTGTAATTATATCCTTTAACCTGGTTCTTTGTTTTAGTGGACTTGTTCCAAGTGCAGAAAGACCATCGTTTATATACTCTGGCTTTAAGGAGTAATTTGCGGTGAAATCTATAAGTCTGTTTATCTCTTCTTTTTTCTGATTTAATAAATCTATTCTTTCTCTTTTAGCTAATCCTATGTTATAACCTTTTTCAGTTAGGCGGATATCTGCATCATCCTGGCGAAGAAGTATTCTATATTCTGCTCTCGAAGTAAACATTCTATATGGCTCATCCACTCCTTTAGTTACAAGATCATCGATTAATACGCCAATGTATGCTTCATCTCTTTTTAGGGTAAATTCGTCTCCTCCATGAGTTTTTATATGAGCATTTATTCCTGCAATTAATCCTTGACCTCCGGCTTCTTCATAACCAGTAGTTCCATTTATTTGTCCGGCAAAAAATAGATTGTCAATTAGCTTCGTTTCCAACGAATGTTTTAGCTGAGTAGGGTCGAAGAAATCGTATTCTATAGCATAGCCCGGTCTGTAAATATGTATATTTCTAAACGCAGGTACTTTCTTTAATGCCTCAATTTGAGTGTAGAGTGGGAGGGATGATGAAAACCCGTTTAGATAATATTCTTGAGTGTTTTCGCCTTCAGGTTCTAAGAATAATTGGTGAGACGTTTTCTCTGCAAATGTTACAACTTTGGTTTCTATACTTGGGCAATATCGGGGGCCTAGGCTTTTGATTTGTCCGTTATATAGGGGAGAATCATCAAGACTGTTTCGTAGAGTATTATGTACTTCCTCATTTGTAAAAGTGATCCAGCAGCTTAATTGTTTTAAAGTGCGGGCTGGGAAATCAAGATATGAGAACTTGTGGAAATCGTCATCTCCTTTTTGTTCTTCCATTAAACTGAAATCAACGCTTCTACCGTCTATTCTCGCAGGAGTTCCGGTTTTCATTCTATCTGTGGTAAATCCGAATTCTTTTAGTTGCTCGGTTATACCGAAGGAAGCTGGTTCAGCTACGCGGCCACCGCCTAGCTGGGTTTTTCCTACATGGATCAATCCATTCAGGAATGTTCCATTTGTAAGAACTACCGATTTACCGGAAAAATTAACACCCATAGCAGTTTTAACTCCCGTTACAGTTTTGTTCTCAATAATGAGTGATGTAACTGTATCTTGCCATATAAAAAGGTTGTCGGTATTTTCTACAATTTCTCTCCATTTCAATATAAACTGAGCACGATCACTTTGAGCTCTCGGACTCCACATTGCAGGTCCTTTTGACTTATTAAGCATTCGGAATTGGATAGCTGTCTTATCGGTAACAATTCCCATCTGCCCACCAAGTGCGTCTATTTCACGAACAATTTGGCCTTTTGCTATTCCGCCTACAGCAGGATTACAACTCATCTGGGCAATCTTGTTCATGTCCATTGTTATCAATAGGGTTTTTGACCCCATGTTTGCAGCCGCAGCTGCAGCTTCACAACCTGCATGGCCTGCCCCAACGACAATCACATCATATTTGAAGTTCATATATTTTCTAGTTGAATAAAATTAATTCGAGTGCAAAGTTAGTTATTTTCTTGCGTCTTTTTTATAATTGGATTGTGAGGAGAAAGTGTATCTTATTATATTAATGCCAATTTAATTATTATTGGCATTCTCTATGGCTAGTTTAACTTTTTCGGGGTCTGTTTGTAAAATGGAATATTCTTCGTTCTCATTATCAAAAAACGGAGATTTATATTTCATACTTCCGGTATATCTACTTCTGAAAGAGCCATGGAATTCTTTTAATCCTGTCGATTTTACTAACTCAGAAATATTATTTTCAGTGATGCCTCCTCCCGGCATTATTGAGATCCGTCCGTCAGCTTGAGCTATTAATTTTTTTAAAATCTCTTTCCCTTCAGGAGCAGTTTTCATTCCTCCGGAAGTAAGAATTCTATTGCATCCTAAATCTATTATATCTTCTAGCAAATTAAATAAATTGGCGCATCTGTCGAAAGCTCTATGGAATGTTACAGTCATTTTATAGTGATGAGCGATATCTACAAGCTCTCGGTTTCTTTTTATATCGATCGAACCATCTGGGTTCAGTATACCAAATACTACACCATCGCAATTTGCTTCACCGCAATAGTGTATATCTTGTTTCATTATATCAAACTCCAAATCACTATACAAAAAGTCTCCTTCACGTGGTCTAATTAGTACATTTAATTGTATATCAATACTTTGTCTGGTTTTTTTTATCTGAGATAGAGATGGTGTCGTTCCTCCTTCACTAAGGTTGTCGCATAGTTCTACTCTTACTGCTCCTCCTCGTTGTCCTTCTATCGCAGATTGCGTTGAATTGGCACAAACTTCTAATGTAATCATTTATTTTATATATTTTAGAATAGTTTTTTTAGTAAATCATCTCTTTTTAATTTTTTCAATGAGCTGATAATCTGTTTTCTATACTCTTTATCGTACCAAAAAAAGTATTGCCTTTGAGCGAGTTTTTGCTCTTTAGTTCGAGCCGTATATACTTTTTCTAAAGTATAGGGATGATATCCTGTGTAGTATATTTCAGTAGCTACAGTCATTGGCGAAGGCGTAAAGTCTTGAATCTGTTCTAGTTTAAAACCTAAGGGTTTTGTTTCTGCTGCTAATTCGGCCATATCTATTTCAGTACAGCCCGGATGGGATGAAATAAAGTAGGGGATAAGCTGTTGTTTCAAACCTTTTTCTCTATTGATTTTATCAAATACTTTTTTAAAAGTATGAAATTGTTGGAAGCTTGGTTTTCGCATACAACTGAGAACCTTGTCCGATGTGTGTTCCGGTGCTACTTTTAGTCTGCCTGAAACATGGTTTAAGATTAGTTCTTTCGTATATTCATCTGATATCTTGTTTAGGCGATTATCGTCATTTCTGTGCAGCAACATATCGTAACGGACACCACTACCAATAAAAGACTTCTTTATTTTAGGCAATGAATCTACCGCTTTATATATATCCAGAAGATAGGAATGATCTACATTCAGGTTGTTGCATATTTTAGGGTGAATACAGGATGGACGTCTGCATTTTTCGCAGATTTTTTCATCTTTTCCCTTCATCTTATACATATTTGCAGAAGGACCGCCTAAATCGCTTAAATACCCCTTAAAATCGGGCATTTCGGTAACTTGTTTTACTTCTTTTAGTATAGATTCCTTTGAGCGGGATGCAATAAATTTTCCCTGATGTGCTGATATAGTACAAAAAGAACAGCCTCCAAAACACCCTCTATGCATATTTACAGAGAATTTTATCATCTCAAATGCAGGTATCGTTTTTCCCTTATATTTAGGGTGAGGTAGGCGTGTATATGGAAGATCGAAAGAAGCATCTATTTCCTTTTCCTTCATAGGAGGATAAGGTGGATTGATAATAACGGCGTTTTCACCGTATGTTTGAATAATGCGCGATGCATTTATCATATTTGATTGCTCTTCTACAATCTTGAAGTTTTTGGCTTGTTTTAGCTTGTCTGCTAAGCATTCTTCATGGGAGTGAAGGTGTATTTCATTTTTGCTTTCCGATGGCTTTAAATCACTTTTATTTACCTTGTATGCTGTTTGTGGAATATTCACCAACTCATCGAATGATTTACCCTCCTGCAATGCGGTAATTATAGCTTTTAATGGTTTTTCGCCCATGCCATAGACTAAAAGATCAGCTTTCGAGTCTATTAGAATAGAATTGTGTAATTTATCATCCCAATAGTCATAGTGAGTAACACGTCTTAAAGAGGCTTCAATACCTCCAAGAAGAACGGGTACATCGGGAAACAGCTCTTTTAGTATATTTGTATATACAATGGAGGTACGGTCTGGACGCATATCTGCTCTCCCATCGGGTGTATAAGCATCATCAGACCTCAACCGCTTATTTGCTGTATAATGGTTTATCATCGAATCCATTGCACCGGCTGTTACTCCGAAAAATAGTTTAGGCCTGCCAAGTTTCTTGAAATCTCGAAGATCGTCCCGCCAGTTAGGTTGCGGTACAATAGCTACTCTTAGTCCTTCTGCTTCGAGCATGCGTCCAATAACCGCTGCTCCGAATGCAGGGTGATCTATATACGCATCTCCGGAGAATAGGATAACATCAAGTTCATCCCAGCCTCTTAGTTCCACTTCTTTTTTTGTAGTGGGCTGCCAGTCAGTTAATCGGTATTCTTTCATAATCAGGCTACAAAGGTATTGCTTTTTTAGGATAAATATTCTTTATAGACTATTCTTAACGCTTTTGCGTTATCTCCTTGTTAAACATTGTATATTTGTAAAACGTTTATATATTCGATGAAGAAAGTTACATTTATACCATTCGCGTTTATTCTTATACTTGCGGCATGTAGTACGACCAAGAACATCCCGGAAGGAAGCTATCTTTTGGATAAATTTGAAATAAAACATGATACCAAAAATGCAACTTCTGATTTAGAAAGCTTTGTTCGCCAGCAGCCGAATTCCAGTACGCCTCTGTTAGGTAAAGTGCGGCTAAAAATGTATAATCTAGCAGGTGAAGACACGAGTAAATGGGTAAATCGCTTTTGGAAGAAAATAGGTAAACCGCCAGTCCTTTACAATGCTTCCCAAACTATGATATCTGCCAATCAATTGAAAAAGGAATTGAATAATCAGGGATATCTCGATGCTACAGTTGACACTACACTAAAGATAAATGGAAAGAAAATAGCTGTAACCTATAATTTGAAAGGTGGAACCCCATATCGTATACGTAATTATACTTATGCAATCGGAGATACTACTATGGCTAGAATCATGGGTAGAATTCCATTGAAGCCTCTGCTGGCCAAAGGCGATATGTTCGATATGGATATGCTTGAGGAAGAACGCTTATTCGTAAATAATGTTATGAGAAATGTGGGCTATTATAATTTCTCTAAAGAGTATGTCTACTTTAAAGCCGATACTACTTTAAATTCGCATGAAGTAAATCTTTATTTGGACATTTATCCTAACAGGGATAGTCTGCCTTATCCTCGTTACAAGCTAAATAAAATTACTGTTCTATCAGGTATAGATCCATGGAGTAATACGGATATTACGGATGAAAATACTGTTCGTAGATTCTCAAGACGAAGAGATACAACCGAATATTCAGGGATGACTATTGTTCGCGGACGTAATAAGTTCCTGCGCTCAAGTACTATAAGGAGGAATAATTATCTGAAACCCGGAAGTTATTATTCTGATTATAATATGACTCGGACATATGAAGCCTTTACTAAAATGGGAGCTATTAAGCAGGTTAACATATCAACGACTCCTTCACCAGAGGATAGTACAAAGTTATTGGATGCAACTATTAATATATTACCGGCAAATGCCCATTGGTTTAAAGCAGGATTAGATGGAACAAACTCGGCGGGAGATATAGGTATTGCTCCAAGTGTATCGTATCAGCATCGAAATTTATTTAATGGTGGAGAACAGCTTGTAATAAGGTTGAAAGGTGCGTATGAATTTATTACAGGAGGAGAAAGCACCGACCTTATGAGCCAGAACTATTATGAATATGGTATAGAAACAAGCCTATCTGTACCTCAATTTGTTGTGCCATGGCTGAAGAAAAGCTGGCGGGAACTTCCTTCGGCAACGACAACGTTTTCTATAGGGCTCAATTACCAGAATAGAGTGGATTATACACGTCAGTTTTTCAATATGACTGTAAATTATGGATGGTCTACTAATAGAAACAGAATACGTCATGGGCTTGATCTCTTCGATATCAATTATATAAGTATGCCCGAGGTATCTGAAAGATTCGATAGCTTATATCTGAGTGAGAACAGTAATCCCCTGCTGAGAGAAAGTTATATGGATCAGTTAGTTGCTCGTACGGCTTATAATGTAACTTTTACAAATGGACGGCGACTTAATGCTTTGTCTCCTACTTATGCCATTCGTACGTCTTTAGAAGTAGCAGGTCTTCTTCCTCGTTTAGCCACTTCTTTCGGCGGAGCGAAGAGAGACGAGTTGGGCTCAAAAGAAATATTGGGTGTTGCCTATGCAGAGTATATAAAAGGAAGTGTGGATTATGCACGTACAATCTATTTCTCTCAAAAACATTCTCTTGCTTATCATGCTGTTTTGGGGCTTGCATACCCTTATGGGAATTCGGAAATATTACCTTTCGAAAGAAGGTTCTTTTCCGGAGGGTCTAACAGTATAAGGGGTTGGAGTACCCGTACTCTTGGTCCCGGATCGTATAGGAGTACGAGGAGCGGCACTGATTTTGTAAATCAGACAGGTGATATGAAACTCGAATTTAGTATTGAGAATCGTTTAAAGGTAAGCGATATGTTTGAGTTTGCACAATTTATAGATGCCGGAAATATCTGGACCCTATTTGATTATATAGATCAACCGGGAGGTAAATTCGAATTCAAAAATTTTTATAAAGAGATCGCTGCCTCTTATGGTATAGGTCTGCGTCTCGATCTTGACTTTCTGCTGATCCGTTTCGATATTGGAATGAAAGCATATGACCCGGGTCTTTTACAATCGGATCGTTTTGTATTGTTCAAACCGAGACTTAATCGGACGGCATTTCACTTTGGTATAGGTTATCCATTTTAACTAAAAGGTGACAAACTTATACACTTTTCCTCGTTTTTATTGTTACTTTTTCATCGCTTCTGATTTCAAATCAAGAGGCATCTTTTCAATTGCATATCTCAGCGCTGTTCGCGGAATTATCTTCTTTTTGGAAATGACATATTCGAAGACTTTTTCTTGATGGGCCTCACTGGCCGCTTTAAGCATCCAGCCATATCCTTTTTGTACTAAGTCATCCTTGTCAAGAAGTAAAATATCGGCTATTTCGAATATATCATCCAAGAACAATCCTTTGCGTGCAGGGATAATTAATGTTACTGCAGCAGCCCGTTTTACCCATCTGTTATTCGATTTGGCCCACTTTTTCAACTCGGATGTATATTGGGGATACATTTCTACAAAAGTGCCTATACTGTGATTACATAATGTGTCGCACGATGCCCAGTTAGTTATATATAGATTTACCCATTTGTCGAATATGGCGAAGTCGTTAGGTTCATATCTGTTGCTGATATAATCTGACCATTTCGCAGCAATGAAAGATTCTTCAAGATATCCTGATTGCCATAGTTCTTCACAAAGACTGAATATTTTATGTTTGGGTTGATGTTTGATCTCAGAAAATAAATCTTTACTTATCTTGCTGACTGTTATAACTTTTACCCCGTAAGATATCACTTTCTCTTTGAAATAACTCTGTCCTGTTTTTTGAGTTTTTTCATCGATATTTGCTTTAAGTGTTTCACGTAGATCTCTTATAATCTGTTCCATCCGATTTTTTATATAGAGATAAAGTTAATTAGAAAAAGAAAAGGACTCAAGCAGATATCGCAAATGATCTTTTATCTGTCGAACCGTAACATTTCTCCTCTTACCTCATTTACGATTCCATTTTCAAATGCAATTTTTCCGTTTAAGAATGTTTTCTCTATCGAGGTAGAAAATGTTTCCCCTTCCAGTGGTGCCCATTTACATTTATAGAGAATATTGTCTTTTGTTATTGTATAGGGTTTATTAGGATTTACAAGTACAAGATCGGCAAAATAGCCTTTACGGATGTAACCTCTCTTATGTATCTGAAACATAATGGCAGGGGCATGACACATTTTCGAAACAACCTGTTCTTTTGATATTTTACCTTTCTTTGCCAGTTCAAGCATCATTTGTAAAGAGTGTTGAACCAAAGGGCCTCCCGATGCGGCTCTCAGGGCTCCTCCTTGTTTTTCTTCCAGTAGATGAGGAGCGTGATCCGTTGCTATTACATCCAGTTTATTTTTTAGCAATCCCTGCATTAATGCACCTCTGTCTTGGCGCGATTTTACCGAAGGATTCCATTTTATGCGTGTACCGTATTTAGAATAATCTTCATCTGAAAACCAGAGATGATGCACACAGACTTCTCCTGTTATTTTTTTCTCGGTAAGAGGTTTAATATCAAACAGGCTGATTTCTTTCTCTGTAGAAAGATGGAGTATATGCAATCTGGATTGATATTTATCGGCCAATTCCACAGCTTCAGCAGACGAACGGTAGCATGCTTCAGCACTACGTATTAGAGGATGATACTGAATAGGTATATCTTCACCGAATTCGGCTTTATATTTAGCAATGTTTGTTCGTATTACTTCCTCTTTTTCGCAATGTGTAGCAATAAGCATATCTATTTCCGCGAAAATGGCTTGTAACACTTTTTTATCATCTACGAGCATGTTTCCTGTAGATGAGCCCATAAATACTTTTACTCCGCAAACTTCTTTAGGGTTTACTTTCTTCAATTCAGCGATATTATCGTTGGTCGCACCCAGATAAAAAGAATAATTGGCAAAGGATTTTTCGGCTCCTATTTCAAATTTTTGCTCTAGAAGTTCTATTGTAGTCGTTTGCGGATTTGTATTTGGCATTTCCATAAAAGACGTGACACCTCCGGCAATGGCTGCCCGGCTTTCGCTCCCGATATCTCCTTTACGAGTCAATCCCGGTTCACGAAAATGAACCTGATCATCTATTACTCCCGGCATTAGCCATAAATCTTTAGCATCTACTACAGTAGCTCTGTTTAATATGGATTCGGGTACTTCCTCTGTTCTATATATTTCCGAAATTATATTATTTTCTAATAATACGGATCCAATGAAAGAGCATCCTTCATTAATGATCGTTGCTTTGTGAATAAGTATCATAATCAAAATGTTTTTACAAAGGTAACTTTTTTCGTTATCACTTATATATTAATAGGATTTGTATTTGAATGGTAACAAAAGTAACCGGTTTTTATTATTCATTTTATGGTCTGTTGTTTTTGGCTTAAGGCATCCATTCAATGATTCGGTCATTATTTTGTCGGTTTCTCCATTCTATAAATTCGTCATAACTTCTTATTTTGTACTCTATTACTGCCTGATAATATTCTATACCCATAATTTTTAATGTATCGGGTGTTTGGTATTTCAATTTCAAAATTGTTTCTTTTGTCTCAGGAGTTAAGACAGCCATTATTCGTTCTGCCACTTTCTCAAAATAGCCATCATATCGCGATCCTCTGAGTATATGTATCATATC
>NZ_JAEPKU010000063.1 GCF_016652235.1 Dysgonomonas sp. Marseille-P4677 | reverse complement strand
GCCTCAATAATAGAATTTTTTAATTCTAGATTTTTCTTGAAGTCGTAATCACGAAACTCGTTATTGATTTTTATTAAATCGTAGAATTTTTCAGTATATATCTGATAAGACTTCCACAATTCTTTCATCTTTGCTTGAGGGATCAGAGTAATCTCATTCCACTCTTGTTGCAAATCTTTAAATTCTTTATATAATTTATTAAAGTCTTCAGAGCTCTCAGTCAGATTTTTTATAGAATCTATAATACGAAGTTTCTTATTGTAATTTTCTTCTTTAAACCTTTCTTCAGCAATAGCATGATTAGCTCGCTTTTCTTTTATTTCCTGAAGGAAGGTTTTTACTACATCTTCGCTTGGGTCAGGGGATGGTGTAAAAGCATCGGCTTCATTACCGTCTTCTACAAACTTGATCTTTTCTGCTTCAACAGCGGTTGAACGTAGTTTGTAATACGCTTGCTTCAGAGATTCTACTTCTGTACGTGAGGGTAACTCCTTTTGAGAAGCTAGATTTTTTAATTTTTCCAAAATTTCATCCTTTGTCAAAGGTGTATGCTTTGTCGCAGGAGCCTCAGCTGTTGCTTCAGGTTGCTCTGGCTGATTATCTTCTTCTAATTTAGTATCTGAAGTTGTTTCGACGATAGCTTCCGGTTCAGCCTTTACTTCCGGTTCAGCTTTTTCTATAGGTACAACATCTTCTGCCGAATTTTCACTTTCAACAGTTTCTACATCTTTAGTTTGCTCAATTTTTTCAATTGGTTCTACCTTTTCTGCGAAATCTGTTTGTTCAGCAGGTGATACGTTATTAGCCTCTTCCGCTATTGGAGCAGTTTCTTGGGCTTTAATTTCATCAGAAGGTTTTTGCACAGGCAATTCTGGCTCTAGGTTCTCGTTCATATCAGTTAATTTTTAAAGGATGAAAGGTAATACCTTATGTTTTTCATATGGCAAATTAATGATTTTTTTTTGTGATTTCAACTATTATAGCAAAGTTTTTTAACTAAAGTAGTCAAAATGAATAATCATTACTTATTTTTGGCTTCTTCTTTTCGTTTTTTTTCTGCTTGTTTTTCTTTTTCTTTCCGTTCTATTTCTCTTGCTTTTTCTATCTCATTACGCTCTTTTTCACGTTGTCGTATGCGCTCTTTCTGCTGTTTTTCTTTTTCCTTCCGTTTATCCTCGCGAATTTTTAGTTTTTCTTTCCGTTCGCTTTCTTGTTGACGTAAACGCTCTTCTTGCTCACGTTGTTTAATTTTGCGTTCTTGTTCTTTTTGTTTACGCTCGTTTTCTTTCGCTTCTGCTGCAGCTTTCGCTTCGTCTTTCTTGCGTTTTTCCTCAAGTTTGATCTGTTGTTGTTTTTCTTTTTCAATAGTTCTTATAGAATCTTGGGTTGCTTCTTCTTTTTTACGCAGTGATTCTTTAAGGGCTTTTTCCTCTTTGTTTATAGAATCTTGCTTCGCCTTTTCTATAGCTTTTAATTCTTTCTGACGCTGTTTTTCTTGCTTTTGTTCTTCTTTTAGGGCTGCTTTTTCTTCTTTAGTCAGATGTTCTTTATTCTTATATTTATTAAACAAGTTTTTAATACCGTCGACAGGATTATTGATTATCTCTTCTACCGATTCTATTGCATCGTTTATTTTACCTGCTTTTTCTAATTGATCTTTAGTCAACAGGTCATCCATATTTATTTCTTTTTCATTCACAGGTTTCTTCTGATCTTTAATTTGTTCTTCAATCTTTACTTTGTCTTTGTCAGATTTAACCTCTATTTTGTCAGATTGCATAATGCCATCTGTTTGTTCTGTAGTAGGTGTAACTTCTGTTATTCCCTCCTTGCTTTCAGCAATCTCTTCGATTATACTTTCTCTGCTGTTTTTATCTTCCCAATAGGCTATCAATTGAGGAAGTTGAGTCTGATATTGTTCGGTGAAGAAACTGATGTATTGTTCCCATCCTAATTTAGGCAAAATTTTAGTGTAGTTGTTCACTGATATAGGCAGTACCAAAATAGATGTATCCATTTTTTGCATTAATCCATCTTCCGCGAAAGCTTTATTTATGTACGACCTCATTTGCGTAAATGAAGAAAATCCTTTGATTTGAAGAATGTCGTATGGCGGTTCTGTGTCGAAGCTAAGGTCAAATGTTTGTATAACATAGTTGGAGAAGTTATAGTCTGCCACTTGATATAGTAATTCGTTACGGTCTATTGTATTCGATTTATACATGAGTAACAGTAAGAACTCGGTCTCGGCTTCATCACCGAACGCAAGAACTTGTCCGTCTTCTCCTTTTAATGTTTCGTCTCCCATATATGCCTTACTCCATTCAAATCCTGTAACAGGAGAGCCGTCGGATAATAATATTTTCCCGTCTTTTATCTTTTCTAATATTTCTGTCGCTAATGGCGTAACATCAGCTTTTGGATATTTGGTTGTTAGTTCAGTAAGATTATCACCTAAAGCTTTTATATCTCGCGATTGCGCATATGAGAGTGCATTAAGCAAGGCGAATTTAGGCATCAGATCTGTAAATGGATATTTGTTTTTTATTTCCTGATAATTTTTTCTTACTGTTTGCACATCGGCTATTTGGTATGCGTTGTATGCAGATGTATAAAGTGAATCTTGCAAAAGCGGCATATGTCTGAAATTCCATTCAAAATTAGGATCAGATAAAGGTGTTGCGTATTCACCTTGGGGAAATTCAGTCAATAGCTTATTTCTATAGATGGATAACATATTCTGATCGCCCAGTTGCATGTAGATCAATAGCAATTGATAATATATTTCCTCCAGATTAGGTGTTTGAGGAAATCTTTTTATGTTTGTTGAAAAGGCATCTATTGCCAGATCCATATCTTCAAGTTTATTCTTATAGATTTTACCCATATTGAATAACGCATTTTCTATAAGAATGTCCGATTCTTTTATAGCTTCGGGGGTTAAAGGGAGTTGTTGCAGATAGTAATCGACAGAATATATATCACTATTGATACTATTATCTTTGCTATCAGGTTTATCGTCTAGCTCTGTTCTCTTTGTTTCAGTTTTTAAAGAGTCTATTGCGTTATTCTCTTCTTCGTGTATATCATCAGATATGGACGATACACCTATTTTACTGCGTCTGCGCCAGTCATCTTCTAATTTTCGGTTACCCCATTGTTTTTTGAATGCAATTTTACCCTGTTCTACTGCTTGAGGATTGTAAAAATAGAATGAGGCATCAGAATTTTGTAATGCAGTGGGTGCAGTTTGTATATTTTGATTTCCTATCGGCTCGCGTGATGTTGCCGCTTCCAAATCGTTCCATGTACTTATTCTCTCACTTCTTTCGTCTAATTGTTTTTGCCTTTCTTCTTCTTTTGCTTTTCTCTCTTCCTCTTTTCTTACGTCTTCTATTTTCTGGTTGATAATGTTCAAGCGCTCTTGTTCGGGTAGTTGAGCTAAGTGTTGAAGACTGTCTTGCTCATAAACAGTTTTGACATGTATGACTAATTCATCGAGTACTTCCGAACGGAGAGATACACGAGGATAATTCCTATCGGATTTCTTTAATTGGCTTAATGCGTCCGAGTAGCAAGGTTGTGCCGGGATAAATTGACGTTGACTGAAATATAAATCACCGAGTGTTATCATCGCTATTGTCTTATCATAGCCATTTCTTGTACTATTTTCTATCGCTTTTCTATAATTTTCTATCGCTTTAATCGTGTCAGAATATTGTAAATATACATTACCTATACCATAATATAATTGATCCAGATAGTCTTTGTTTTTAGAACTCTTTGCCATTTTTGAAAGAGATGAAATAGCTTCTTCTTTGCTTTTGGACGGGTTTAGTTCAAGTTGTTGCAGTTTTGCGTTGAATGTATATTTATAAGGAGTATTCATCCCTTGAACGGAGGCAAAAGCTTTATCTGCATTTACGTTGTCTTTTGTTGCAGCATATACTTGCCCCAACAAATATTTCATTCGTAATTTTTGATGCTTATCTTTCTCTTTTTTTATGGCATATTCCAAATGTGGTATAGCAGATAGATATTCATTGTTTCTTATCAGGTAGTTTGCTTTCACTGCTGAGTATAAAGCTTTTTGACTTTCAGGTGCACCGCCTGCTAATTCTATCTTGTGGAGTACATTTCCTGCTTCATACATCCATCCCATCTCTGTATATGCTCTGCTGATCCACAATTGACATTCGGCAACTATATCCGGATTTGAACTATATATTTTGGTAATATACATAAATGTAGTAATAGCTCGTAAATAGTTTGCTTCGTGGAATTCAGCCTTGGCTAAGAGTAGCCATACCTGATCCATAAAAGGCGTGAATTCTTTTTGTTGCAGCCACGCCTGATAGTTGGCATCGTTTCTTCGTTTGGGATCACGCTTTGGTTTTGCCTTTATCGAATGTAGCTTTATGGCTTTGGTCGTTTTATCGATCGTCGTTGTGAAATCGCCTCCGGGAGATTGCATACTGGCAGAATCAGAATTATCAGGAAAAATATATAACATCTCGGAGAGGTTATCTTCCTGACTCAAAACTCTGGCTCTTAAGGTTTCTTTATAAGCTTCATTTGCGTTGAAATGTATGTTGTAACGGGTGTTTACCGAGTGATAGAAACGTGTCATACTAGTGTTCTTCTGATTAGAACACGATATATAGAGGAATACGGATAGCACACCTGATATAAGGTATAGTGTACTTTTTGTTTTATTTTGTGACACGTATAGTACGACAGCTAATTATACTTATATTAAAACACAAATTTAAGCATTTTATTGTTCTTTATTAACATAGAACTCAAAAAGGCTTGTGTAAGATTAGTATCTGATAACTAGAAAACTTTTGATTGTAGCTTTTTCCTATTTTTGTTTTGGTCAATATTATCTATATTTGCACTCCGATTGGAAAACGTAATGAAAAACATATTATGAGGCACATATTATTCATTTGTTCGATTTTACTTTGTTTATTTATAGCTTCTTGCAGTGGGCAAAAAGATAAAAAGGAAGCTCAAATTGTGACATATCAAAACCCTTTACCGGTTTCATATGGAGATCCTTTTGTGTTAAAGGCATCTGATGGAAAGTTTTATATGTATGGAACTTCCGAAAATCTGAATGGTTTTAAAGCCTATTCATCCGAGAATTTAAAAGATTGGAAAGATGAGGGTATAATATATACAGGCGCAACGCCTGAATCATGGACTGTCGATTGTTTTTGGGCACCAGAGGTCTATGAACTTAATGGTAAGTACTATATCCTCTATAGTGCAAATTGGAAGCATAATCCAACCAACGAAGGAGAGAATTTTCGCATTGGTGTCGCTGTGTCTGATAAACCTACAGGGCCATTCGTTGAGATGAACGGTGGGCCTATATTCGATCCGGGCTATCCTGTGATCGATGGAAACTTATTATTCGAAGATGGTAAAGTATATTTATATTATTCTCGTTGTTGCTATAAGAATCCGGTTGAAAGCGAAGTTGCAGATTGGGCGAGAAAAGAAGGTTGGTATGATGAAATAGAGGAGAGTTGGATATATGGGGTTGAAATGAAACCTGATTTTTCAGGTGTTATAGGTGAGCCCCAACTTTTACTGCGTCCACCATTAAAGATGGATGATAAGCAAGCTGAATGGGAGAGCCGATCGGTTACATCTCATGAGGTCAATCGTAGGTGGACTGAAGGATCGTATATTTTTAAAGAAGGAGATACATACTATATGATGTATTCGGCAAACTATTTTGGTGGAAAGAATTATGCAGTTGGCTATGCTACAGCTAAAAATCCTTTAGGACCATTTACTAAGGCCGATAATAATCCGGTTCTCCAAAAGAATGTTGAATCGGGAGGAGTCGTTACCGGTACAGGCCATTGCATGATGTTTGAGAATAACAACCAAATGTACTGTGTGTATCATGGTCGTACTGAATTGACGGGAGAGGATAGGGTTGTATTTATAGACAAGATGGAAATTTTGCCTGATGGCAAGTTGGTTGTCCATGGCCCTGTAACTACTCCTCAAACGTTTGAATTTTAATAGTTCAGCGAGATAAAGTATACAGATGTATTAATATTAGGTTATTTAAGATAATTAGATGATATTAAATCTTATATTTTGTTTACATTTGCACATATCACTTATGAAATAACTCTATGGAAAATAATAAATTTTTGACGCTAATTCGTGACGGAATTCGTGACAATTGGGAGCGTCCTGCATTGACTGATTATAATGGAGAAACCTATCTCTATAAGGATTTTGCTGCAAAGATGGCTCAATTGCATATATTATTCGATGCGTTACAAGTTCAGAAAGGGGACAAAATAGCAATATGCGGTAGGAATTCTGCTAATTGGGCGGTAGCCTTTTTCGGTTCGCTTACATATGGGGCCGTTATAACCACTATTCTGCATGATTTTAGTGGCGAAAGTATACATTCACTAGTTACACATTCCGACGCAAAGGTTTTATTCTCTGATGAATATGTGTGGTCCAAACTGGATCCTACGCAAATGCCAACAGTAGAGACAATATTGATGATTGATGACTTTTCTGCGCAAAAGTCACGTTCTGCCAAACTATTGGAATCGTGTGCTGATCTTGAACAAGCTTTTAGATTAAAGTATCCTCAAGGCTTTACCAAAGATGATGTCTTCGTTCATGACGAATCGCCGGAAGAATTGGCCGTGCTTAACTATACATCCGGTACGACAAGTAATCCCAAAGGTGTTATGATTCCATATCGTAGTTTGTGGTCTAATACTCGATTTGCTATAGATAATATAGAATTTGTAAAAGCCGGAGACGGGGTGGTGTGTATGTTGCCAATGGCTCATATGTATGGACTTGCTTTTGAAGTTTTACTCTCCATAGCTAAAGGTTGTCATATACATTATCTGACACGTGTACCATCTCCGCAAATTATAATGGATGCTTTCAAGAAAGTAAATCCAACCATTGTTTTGGCTGTTCCTCTCATTATTGAGAAAATTATACAGACCAGAGTTTTTCCTCAGTTTCAAAAACAGCCAGTAAAATTCTTATTGAATATACCTTTTGCTAGAAAAAAGATATATAAAAAAGTAGCTGAAAAACTTATTCCTGTATTTGGTAATAAGTTAGAAGAAGTAATTATTGGAGGTGCTGCTCTAAACAAAGAGGTAGGTAACTTTTTATCAGAAATAAATTTCCCTTACACTGTTGGTTATGGTATGACCGAATGTGGTCCGCTAGTAACATATGAGTATTGGAAAACATATAAGAAAGGTTCTTGTGGACGTTCTGTCGATAGGATGAATATCCGCATCGAATCATCAAATATGGAAACCGAGGCTGGAGAAATAATAGTAAAGGGTGACAATGTCATGTCGGGCTATTTTAAAAACGAAGAAGCTACAAGACAAGTTCTTGATGAGGCTGGTTGGCTACGCACCGGAGATCTGGGAGTGTTAGATCGTGATGGCTTCCTTTTTATAAAAGGACGTAGCAAAACTATGATTTTAAGTGGATCGGGACAAAATATATATCCCGAAGAAATAGAGGATTTATATAATAATTCTCCATATGTAGCAGAAGCTCTTATAATAGAGGAAAATGGAAAATTAATTGCTTTAATATATCCGGATAAAGATTATCTGAAGGCGCATGAGGTAAATGAACAAGATTATTCTTCTATTTTCACAACGGAGATGAAAGCTATCAATAAGCGATTGCCAGGGTACAGTCAGATAGTGAATTTCAGGTTGCAAGATCAAGAGTTTGAAAAAACGCCAAAAAGAAGTATAAAGCGATTTCTTTATCAGAGATGAAATTAACTTATAACTATAATAAATAGACATGTCGGACGATAAGAAAATTATTTTTTCAATGATGGGAGTGGGAAAGCTTTACCCCCCACAAAAACAAGTATTAAAAAACATTTATCTCTCTTTTTTCTATGGAGCTAAAATTGGTATTATCGGGCTTAACGGTTCGGGTAAATCTACCTTGTTGAAAATTATAGCCGGAATAGACAAAGAATATCAAGGAGAGATAGTATCAGATAAAGCCTTTTCAGTTGGATACTTGGAGCAAGATCCAAAACTTGACCCAGCGAAGACAGTAAAAGAAGTTGTTCAAGAAGGTGTTCAGCCGATAATTGACATTCTAAAAGAATATGAAGGAATTAACGATAAGTTTGGCTTACCAGAGTATTATGAGGATGCCGATAAGATGGATGCTCTTTTTGCACGCCAGGCCGAATTACAAGATAAGATAGACGCCACAGACGCATGGAATATCGACAATAAACTCGAACGTGCAATGGATGCACTTCGTTGTCCGCCCGAAGATCAACTGTGTGAGAACCTATCAGGAGGAGAGGCTCGTCGTGTTGCTCTTTGTCGTTTGCTTTTACAAGAACCGGATGTACTATTACTGGATGAGCCTACCAACCATTTAGATGCAGAGTCTATCGATTGGTTAGAACAGCATTTACAGCAATATAAAGGAACGGTAATTTGTATTACACACGACCGTTACTTCCTTGATCATGTGGCTGGTTGGATTCTTGAACTTGATAGAGGTGAAGGTATTCCTTGGAAAGGAAACTATACCTCATGGCTTGAGCAAAAGACCAAGCGTATGGAGCAAGAAGAAAAGCAAGCCAGTAAACGCCGTAAGACACTTGAACGCGAGTTAGAGTGGGTAAGGATGGCTCCTAAAGCACGTCACGCTAAAGGTAAGGCTCGCTTGAATGATTATGAGAAAATGCTAAATGCGGACCAAAAGGAACGTGAAGAGAAACTTGAAATATTTATACCTAATGGGCCTCGTCTCGGAAATAAGGTAATAGAAGCGCATGGTGTAAGTAAAGCATTCGGGGATAAATTATTATTCGACAATCTCGAATTCATGTTGCCGCCATCGGGTATAGTTGGTATCATTGGCCCGAATGGGGCAGGTAAAACAACCTTATTTCGTTTGATCCAAGGTTTGGAAAAAGCAGATAAAGGAATATTTGAGGTCGGTGAAACAGTGAAAATAGGTTATGTTGATCAGTCGCATACAGATATAGATCCAAAGAAGACTGTCTATCAGGTTATTTCCGGCGGAAATGAGTTTGTAAGGGTAGGAGGTAAGGATATTAATGCCCGCGCCTATCTTTCTCGCTTCAATTTTTCGGGAGGAGATCAGGAAAAGCTTACGGGTGTTTTATCAGGTGGTGAGCGTAACCGTTTACATCTGGCTCTGACGTTGAAATCAGAAGCAAATGTTTTATTATTAGATGAGCCTACCAACGATATAGATGTAAATACATTGCGTGCATTGGAGGAAGGTTTGGAAAACTTTGCAGGTTGTGCAGTTGTTATATCTCATGATCGCTGGTTTCTTGATCGTATTTGTACGCATATCCTTGCTTTTGAAGGTAATTCGGAAGTGTTCTTCTTTGAAGGTAGTTACAGTGAATATGAAGAAAATAAGAAGGCAAGATTGGGTAATGTGGAACCAAAACGAATTCGTTACCGTAAACTAGTAAATTAAAAATAATTAATTTATGCAGCGAATTGCAAGTTGCAAAATCTAATATAATGAGGAATCAAGAGTAATATAAGGAAGTTTTACTCTTGATTTTCTATTATATTACATATCAAGATAGAGATATCTAAAAGGAAAAAGAAGACATGAATGAAACAACACAATATAATTTAAGGGAAAGAATTTCTCTGCTATCCTTTTTATTTATAATTTGTTGTGCTACATATGCTCAGTCTCTGACTACAGTAAGAGGAGTTGTAAAAGATGCAGTTACATTAGAAAAACTACCTTTTGTAACAGTGGCATTTGATAATACAACTATTGGAACTTTTTCGGATGAGGAAGGCGAATTCAGATTAAGCTCGCGAGGGAATGAAACCCGTATAATAGTAACCCTTTTAGGCTATAAATCGGACACGATAAAAGTCTCCTCAGGCAGAACCTCTAACATAGAAATTCTTCTTAATCCTGAAGATAGACTGTTAAACGAGGTTATCGTTCGTCCTAAAAAAGAGAAATATTCTAAAAAAAATAATCCGGCGGTTGATCTGATAAAGAAGGTGATTGCACATAAGCAAGATAATAATATGACCGCTCTGGATTATTATCAATATAAAGAATATGAACGTATATTCTTTGCATTGAACGAATACCATCCCGACATGCCTCTTCTGAAACGCTACAAGTTTTTGCCCAATTATGCTGATACATCTATTATAGATAATAAAATTATATTGCCCTTTTCGGTAAGGGAACGGATATCGGATATACATTATCGAAAAGATCCGAAATCGACTAAACGTATAATAAAAGGCTATCATATAGAAGGCCTTGACAAAACTTTCGATACAGAAGGTCTCGATGCTATGATAAAAGAAGTCTTTAAAGATATTTCTATATATGATAATACAATTAATTTATTACTCCACCCTTTTGTTAGTCCCTTAAGTGACCATAGTGCAGTAAATTTCTACAGATGGTATTTGTCAGATACGGTAACTATCGATACAGATAGATTCGTAAAACTAGATTTTGCTCCTTTCAATTCACGAGATATAGGCTTCACCGGTAATCTATATATATCTTTAGATAGTATGTATGCCGTAAAACGAGCTGTGATAAGGACTCCGAAAAAGATGAATATAAACTTTGTAGAAGAACTTGTCATTCAGCACGATTTTACAAAGACTGCGGATGGTAAGTGGATATCGAAAGAAGAGCGCATGGCAATAGATGTTTCTATGCTTGATGCTGTTAAATTTTATATTGATAAAACAAAAACTTATGAGGATTTTGTGGAAAATAAGCCGATAGAGCCTATTTTTCTTTTAAATGATCCGGAAGTATTTGAAAAAGACTACCTGAAGAAGGATAAGGCTTTTTGGGCTGATAACCGACCTGTCGAACATCAGAAAGATTATAAAATGGATCAGATGTTAGACGACGTAAATAAAATCCTCTTATTTAAGGTCCTTTTAAGGGCAGGAGATATTTTATCAACAGGGTATTTTCCCACCTCTAAAGATCCTGATAAGAATAAACTTGAAATAGGAACGATCCCTACATTTTACAGCTTTAATAAAACAGAGGGGAATCGTTTTCGAGCGACATTATCTACGACTAAAAACCTACATCCTAATCTTTATTTTTATGGTTATGGGGCATACGGAACACGCGACGAAAAGTTTAAATATTACGGTGAAGTTACCTGGGCCTTTAATAAGGTTGAAAGACACAAAGATGAGTATCCGAAAAACAATCTGACTGTAGCATATAAATACGATATTAATTCGTTAGGCCAACGTTTTACTCAAGCAGAAAGAGATAATATATTGATGTCTATTCAATCTTCGGGGAAAACAAAAACTACATATAACCGCCAGACACAAATCGCATGGGAAAAGGAATATTACGGAGGTTTCTCATTTAAGCTTTCCGGTCAGACCTTCGATGAGCGTCCTGCTGCAAATCTTACTTTCGAAAAGAAGGACGATGAAGGTAATCTATATACAGTAGACAAGGTTAAGACTACAGAGGCTATGTTGGCTTTACGATACGCTCCTAATGAAAAGTTTTTTCAACAACGTAGGAAACGACATTCTATTCCATCTCCTCGCCTTGTAATGAATCTTACGCATGTTATGGCTTTAGAAGATGTTTTTGGCGGACAGTTTCATTACAACAAAACATCTTTTTCTGTCGATAAGCGCTTTTGGATAGCACCTTACGGAAAACTAATATTATCTGCGCAAGCTGAAAAAATATGGGGTGAAACCCCCTTCCCATTCCTTATTACACCGAGTGCTAATAATTCATATACCATTCAGAGAGGGAACTATTATCTTATCGAGCCGTTAGAGTTTATACACGATGCGCAAGTTTCTTGGGAAATATATTACCATATGGATGGATGGCTTTTCAATAGAATACCATTACTTAAAGTGCTTAAGTGGCGTGAGGTTTTCGGTTTTCGTGGGTTTATTGGAGATTTGAGTAAAAGAAACAATCCTGAATATAACAAGAATCTGTTGGTATTTCCTCAAGAAACTTATACTACAAATCGTGGTATTCCATATATGGAATATAATATCGGAATAGAAAATATATTTAAATTATTCCGTGTCGATTATGTGCGAAGAGTTAACTATCTGGATCATCCTAATGTAGATAAGGATGGATTTAGAGTCTCATTCGAACTAAGTTTTTAAACCGACCCCAGCATTCTTAATAGCATCTCCTGAGGATCTAACGGATGTTTCTTAGCAGGATTTTTAGGAACTAAAACATTTAGTCCTTGAGGAATAATTTCCACATGTATTTCCTTTCCCATTTCCACAGGATCACCGTCTATATGCATAACTCCTGCATGTTCACGCTTGATAATAGCTCTGCTTGTTATAAGTTCTATCATCTTATTACTTTCATCTATTTTCTTGGTAAACAGTTGTAGAGAAGTTTGAGGTATGTCGAGTATCGATAAGGGCTTAAGGATAGCAACATTCATCATCCCGTCTTGTATATCAGCATGAGGTGCTATATGTGCGTTATAACCATATTGAGAGGCATTGGCACATGTGACAACAAAGGCCTTATCTTTAATTGTTCCTTCGGGACATATAATTTCGTAAGTCTGGGGTTTTTGTTCAAAAAAAGTTTCCAACATGTTTTTCAGATACATCAGTGAGCCTCTTATTTTCTTACCCTTTACCTTTGCCGCAACTTCTGCATCAAAACCAACACCACAAGTGCAGAAAAATATCCGGTCGTTAACCTTACCATAATCTATGCTTATGATATTTTCTTCTGCAATAACTTCCAAAGCCTTTTTTGGATCGATAGAGATATTCAAATCTCGGGCCAATCCATTACCTGATCCCATTGGTATGATACCTAAAGCCGTATCCGAGTCCACAAGGGTACTAGCCACTTCATTTATGGTGCCGTCTCCCCCTACAGCAATAACAATATCCACTTTGTCATCGATAGCCTGACGGGCAATCTCAGAGCCATGACCTGCATATCCGGTAATAAATATATGAACGTCAAATTTGTGAGGATCGAGCGCTTCTGCAATCTTTCGAGGTAAATTTTGTTTCGAAGATGTACCCGATACCGGATTTATTATAACGTATACTTTTTTCTTTGTATTCATGTTTGGACTAGTGAACCGTTTGCTTTACAAAAATAGCATATTAACACTTATAGACCAAATAATAAGTTTGTATTTAGAATAAACAAATCTTTCATTTTTAATCAGCTATAAACAAAATATAAAAAAAGAGCTATATATTTGTATATATGATATAAACTAACTCATAAACTATGCTAAGTCAATTAGAAAAAGATCAAATTGTAAGTTTAATAAAGAAAGAAGTTGTTCCAGCTATAGGCTGTACTGAGCCAGTTGCAGTCTCTCTTTGTGTGGCAAAAGGTACAGAGGTACTTGGTTGTCAACCTGAGAAAATAAAAGTTTACTTAAGTGCCAATGTTCTTAAGAATGCAATGGGGGTAGGGATTCCCGGAACGAAAATGGTGGGATTGCCAATTGCGATAGCTTTAGGGGCCCTTATTGGTAAAAGTGAATATGGATTACAAGTGTTGAAAGACCTTGTACCCGAAGATGTTGAGCGAGGAAAGCAGTATATTGAAGAAAAACGAATCGAAATATCATTAGAGGAAGATATCGAGGATCTTTTATATATCGAGGTCCATTGTATAAGTGGAAATGATAAGTCTGTAGCTGTTATTCGAACAACACACACTAACTTTTCTTATATTGCGAGAAACGAAGAGATTCTTCTCGATAAAGAATGTGGTGAAAATAATGATCAGGAATGTGAAGAGATACCATTGACTTTTTCTAAGGTTTATGAGTTTTCTATGACGGTACCTCTCGATGATATCCATTTTATATTAAAAGCAGCTGAGATTAACCGCACAGCATCTAATCTATCAGCTCAGGGTAATTATGGTCATAATGTGGCTAAAACGGTAACAGGTAAGCTCGGGAAACAAATATTCGGCGATTCTATGCTTTCGCACATGATGTCATATACCGCTGCTGCCTGTGATGCCCGCATGGATGGAGCAATGATTCCCGTTATGAGTAATTCCGGTAGTGGAAATCAAGGTATAACCGCTACATTACCTGTTCTTACATACGCTGAGGATACAAAATGTAGTGAAGATCAGCTAGTGAGGGCATTGGTCCTTAGCCATCTTACAGTTGTATACATAAAGCAAAAACTGGGACGATTATCTGCTTTATGTGGTTGTGTAGCTGCGGCAACTGGAGCTAGTTGCGGTATAACCTACTTGATGGGAGGAGATTACAATCAGGTCACTTTTGCAGTAAAGAACATGGTTGGTAATATAACAGGAATGATTTGTGACGGAGCAAAGCCGAGTTGCGCTTTGAAAATATCCAGCGGAGTATCTACTGCCGTACTATCAGCAATTATGGCTATGGAGCACAAGGTTGTTTCTTCTATGGAAGGAATTGTAGATGATGATGTGGATAAAACAATTGAAAACCTGACAAGTATTGGGGCACAGGGTATGAAAGAGACGGACAAATTAGTTCTGAAAATAATGACAAGTAAGTAAATATCTTTGATACAAATAAGAGAAGGCCGTTCCTATAAAGAGCCGGCCTTTTCTATTCAAACCAATTGAACTTACCTTTTATTTTAATTTCTTCAATCCTTTAATCTGAGCCTTATCTGCTTCTATAATACTTATCGCATAACCACCTGCGGGTGCACATAGTTGAGATAATTTCGATTTGCTTGTTACTACAACTTTACGTATGTTGTATGCTTGGGGATTTGTTTTGTAGTGAGCGTCTTTTGCATCACTGTATATTGTTGCTATGTATGTTTTAGCAGGATCTAGATAATCGAATGTAATATTTGAAGTACGACCGTTCTGATCACATACACTTCCTACAAACCAGTTGTTCGATCCCTTAGCTTTACGCGCAATTGTTATATATTCACCGGGTTCAGCTTCAAGTATCTTTGTTTCGTCCCAGTCTATTGCCACATCTTTGATAAATTGAAATGCATCCAGATATTGATTGTATGTTTCCGGTAGGTCGGCAGCCATTTGCAATGGACTATACATAGTTACATACAGAGCCAATTGATTAGCTAAAGTACTGTTTACATGTGAATGATTATCCGGATTATATTTACTTACATCCATTTGAAAAATACCCGGCGTATAATCCATAGGGCCTCCGATCAGTCGAGTAAACGGTAATATTGTGACATGATTGGGATTACTACCCCCGAATGCCTGATATTCTGTACCACGGGCAGATTCGTTTCCTATTAGATTCGGATAAGTGCGGCATACTCCTGTAGGACGTACGGCCTCATGTGCATTTACCATTATTTTGTAATTAGCAGCTTTTTCTAAGGCATACTGATAGTGATTTACCATCCACTGACCGTAATGATGTTCTCCACGAGGAATTATATTCCCTACATAGCCACTCTTTACCGAGTTGTATCCATTGTCTACCATGAACTGATATGCTTGATCTATGTGGCGTTCATAGTTTCTTACAGAGGATGAGGTTTCGTGGTGCATGATGATTTTTACACCTTTACTTTTTGCATAAGCATTTAATCCTTTTACATCAAAATCAGGGTAAGGGGTTACAAAATCGAATACATAATCTTTCGATTGTCCAAACCAATCTTCCCAGCCTACATTCCATCCTTCTACCAGCACACCGTCAAAACCATGTAGAGCAGCAAAGTCTATATATGATTTTACATGAGCTGTATTCGCAGCATGTTTTCCATTAGGTTTGGCTTTAGAATAATCAGTAATTCCTAGATGTACGCTATATAAATCGTCAGTGTAAGCCCAAGTACTTTTACCAGTAATCATTTCCCACCATACTCCGATGTATTTAACGGGTTTGATCCATGATGTGTCTTCTATTTTACAAGGATCGTTCAAATTTAATGTGATGTGCGAAGCTAATACCTCACGCGCATCATCACTAACGATAACTGTGCGCCAAGGTGTGTTGCAGGGAGCTTGCATATATCCTTTGTTGCCTTGTGCGTCGGGAGTCAGCCACGATTCGAAAACCATATTTTTATCATCTAGGTTCAAGTGCATACAAGAATAATTGATCAAAGCAGCTTCATGTAGATTGATATATATTCCATCATCGCTTTTCATCATCAAGGCAGTTTGAACTCCGGTAGGAGAAAATGGTGTCTGTGAGGAATTCGGCGTAATAGCTTTATTCATCAAGCCTCTTATTTCAGAAAGTTTCGATGTTGTATAGTCATACTCCTGAGTGTCGTAGTCGCCCGGTATCCAAAATGCTTTGTGATCTCCGGCCATAGCGAACTGAGATCTTTCTTCTTTGATGACAAAATAAATCAGATTTTTTTGTTCGGGGAATTCATAACGAAAGCCGAGACCATCGTCAAACAGGCGGAAACGGATTAGGATATGTCTGTCTGTCGACTTTTGATTAAGTGTAACAGCTAATTCGTTGTAGTTGTTGCGAATACTTTTTACTTCGCCCCATACAGGCTTCCAGGTTTCATCGAAGGTTGCTGTTTGGGAGTTTGATATTTCGAATCCGTTGAGAAGAGAAACTTTGTCTTCTTTTGATTCATTTACTTGTTTGACCGAAAAATCGCTAAAGTCGGTATGAGCATTGCTATTATCTTTCAGTTCAAGTCCAAGCTTACTTGGTTTGATAACATCTTTACCTTTGTAGGTAAGACTGTATGTAGGGACTCCGTCGCCTTGTAAGGCAAAGTTAAGAGTTAGATTCCCGTTCGGAGATTTTAGTTCCTGTGCATTTACTATATTAAATAGTAAGCTAAAACAAATAAAAGTAGAGAGAATAATTCCTTTTTTCATGATTCTTTTAAACATTTTTAAAGTACAAAGAAAGGATTTTAAGAAGGAACAATGCTTATTCTTGCTATTATAATAGGGGAAAATATTTGCAAACGTTTGCAAAGCTAGAATTATTAAATCTAGGATATTTAATAAAAAAGAAGATGGTGTGGCATAGATTGCCACACCATCTTCTTTTTTATAGGATTATTTTATTTCAGACTCTTAACTGGCATAACAATGTAATGTCCTGTTAAGCTATTTAATGCAAGGAAGTAATCTCCGGCATCTTCTATTGTAATATTTTTATCTCCTGTTTTTCCAAAAGGTAGATCTGTTTGAGTATCGCTTACAGCGCCCCAGTTGTTAGCCCAACTCTTGTCTTCTCTGAATTTAAGCCCTCCGGCTTTGAGAGTCACAGGATAAGCGAACCAAACATGTTCAACTACGCTTTGCATTGCTATGCCATCGGTATCTCCCCATCCGTCTGCAGCATCTCCGACTACTTCCATTTGAGCATATGTCTTTACACTTCCAGTATATTTTTCATATGTAATAGCGAGGGTTTTTAGATCTACAGATAGAGTATATAAACCTTCGGCTCCTGTAGTAAAGTCTCCTCCAACATTATTAGGAGATAACTTTCCTCCCTCATAAGCATAAGTTGTAGACCAAACTCCGGCTTGAGTTGGGAATTTTAGTCCTCCATTATTAAATACTCCGGTATATGTATATTTCAGGTCTGTATCAGTACTATTATCGGCAAAGAATAGTTGAAGATCTTTTCCTATATTGGCTCTGTCATTGCCCCAACCAGCTAAACCATTACCTACAATGTACAATACAGATTTGATAGATGGACGACAAGTAAACGTAATTTGTTGTGTCTCGGAATATAAGATAGGTTCAGCTTCTGCTGTTCCGAGACTGGCTTTTATTCGGAAATATAAAGTGACCTCTTGTGCATTGCTTACGAATCTTAAGGCTGTTTTATTCAAAATGTCGTAAGTCAGTTTCATATAAGAGTCTGCTGTTGTAGCTACACTTGCTGCAGTGTTGAATGTAGCAGTAGTATCGACTTGAATATTATAAGCCGACGGAGACTGAACATTAAATTTTGCTTCTGACCATTTCCAATATCCAATAGAATCGGATAAATTGGTGTTATCTTCGATAACAAAATTTTGAAGTACTTTTTGTTCTAATGCTGGTTTTGAGAAGTTGCCACTATCTCCCAGCTTTATATGATCATTTTCGTCAGTACAGGCAATAAAAGCCAGCAAAGAGAGAATCAATATTGAAAATATATTTAGTTTTTTCATAATCTGATATATTCTGATTTAATACAACTTCTTCATTAATAACCCGGATATTGTGTCAAATTCGGATTTGAACCTATATCATCGGCAGGTATAGGGTACACATTGAATTTTTTATCAACTGCATTACCATTAAATGATCCACCTTTCCATTGCCATATGTAAGAACTTGTTGTTAATTTATCGAAGCGTACAAGGTCAGTTCTGCGTTGAGCTTCGTAGAATAGTTCACGTCCTCTTTCGTCCAGTATGAAGTTTAATGTTAGGTCACCGCTTGAAATTACAGCAGAAGCACTATTGTTATAAGCACGTTTACGTAAATCGTTTATAAGAGTAAGCGCTGTGGCTGTGCTACCTCCTGTACCTCCACGAAGAACAGCCTCTGCGTAGTTCAGATATATTTCACCTAGGCGGAATAGAGGGAAGTCTGTATAAGCAATATTACTTGCCGGTTTTGACCCGTTTTTATTTACGTTAGAATATTTTACAACAGGAATACCGTCTTTATACTTTGCTGGATCTATTATATCTAAATTTTCAGCTAAGTCGGGTTTTAACATAGAATAACGGGTGTCAGTACTGAAATCGTTTTCTTTTTGAAATGTATTTTGCAATGATACTCTCGCTCTGTTTCCTTGCCATGCTCCTTGAGCATTGATGCTTTCTTGCAACGAAGAAGGTACTGTACTACATAAAAGGAATGTCATACCACCCCAAGTCTGGGTGTTTTCACCTTCATATCTGATAGGGAAGATCATTTCTTGAGAGTTGCCATTGTCCGCCTTAAACATATCGGCATATACAGGTTCTAATTTGTAACCTACAGACATCACCTTGCTGCTGTAAGTAATACTTTCGGTGTATTTAGCTGTACCTACGTATGTTTCAGCATTTAAGTATAGACGAGACAATAAAGCCCATGCAGCTGCCTTAGTTGCTCTTCCGTAATTTTTAGAATCGTATCCTACAAACGGAGCAGTCAGGTCAGCTTCGCATTCGATTAGTTCCTTCTCAATATAATTGAATAGGTCTTTAGCCATAATTTGTTCTGCCGCATCTTTTCCTATTTTGCTGTCTTCTGTAACGAACGGTACGTTACGGAACATATCCAACAAGTAGTAATAGGCTAAAGCTCTCATGAAACGGGCATCGGCACGATAAACTGTTATCTCAGACTTAACGTTGCTTTCTACACCTCTTCCTGCTAATTTCTCATCTGTGGTTTCACGCAAAAACTCATTTGCAAGATTCACCTGATAGTATAGACGATAATAGATTCCTTTAATAAATACATTGCCTGAGTTCCAGTTTAGATAATTGAACCTGTCTATACCTACATCATTCCAGCAACAGTGAGCTTCGTCGGTAGGCAATTGTTGTAAGTTCCATAGGGCACGCAGAAATGAAGCTTGACTACCGCCATCTACACCTGCAACATCTGATTCTCCATCTCCACCTTCATTTCCGGAGATAGCATATCCTGCATATATTTTAGCCAAACTTGATTTGTAGGCTCCAAGGTCTTTTCCATATACTGTTTCGTCTACCAGTTCGGTAGGGTCGATCGGTAAAGTATCGAGATCGCCGAGACATGAGCTTAAAAATGCAGTAAGACCAAACAGCATTACTAATGTCAAGAATTTATATTTTAATGTTTTCATATCTTTTGTTTTTCAGGGGTTAAAAGTTCATATTTAGTCCCAACATAAATATACGAGGACGAGGATAGATGTTATTATCAATACCTTCGTTGTTAAACTCAGGATCAAGCCCTTTATATTTTGTAATAACAAACGGATTTTGAACTGTTCCGTATACTCGCATCGAACTTAGGCCTTTTGCAATATTCAAGAAAGTGTATCCGATAGAGATATTATCCATTCTTACAAATGAAGCATCTTGCACATAATAGCTTGATAGGTATTGTGGATTTTTGAAATCTGTATAGCGAGCCGATGAAACTCTGTTTTTCAAAAAGCCGGTCGGGTCTAGCATTGAAGAACCTCCATATGCTTCACGATTTGATTGAACGTTATTGTAAGCATAATTACCTATGCTGGCACGTAATGCGAAGTTGAAATCCCAGTTCTTGTATGTAAGTTGAGACGATAGTCCCATAAATACATCCGGAGCAGATTTTTTATATGTGATAAGATCTTCCGTGTCGATCACTCCGTCCTTATTTTGATCTACATATGCGCCTTCGATTGGTCTTCCATCAGCATTATATATTTGTTCATACACATAGAAAGAGTTGTACGAATTATTAAGAGCATGTATTAAGACATTGTTACCTGTTCCTCCGGTGATACCTCCATGTATAATACCTTTATAGTTTGGATTGTCAAAATCGAGCATTTTGGTAATCTTATTCTTATTGTAAGAAATATTATAGCCAAGAGTCCAGTTCAGGTCTTTAGTTTCTATAACATGTCCTGTAATATTAAGCTCTACCCCTTTGTTTGTAAGTTCACCTTGATTTGTCAATAACTGATTGCTGAAGTTAGTTCCTGCTGCAATAAAAATATTATTGATGAGATCTTTTGTTTTACGATAATATACATCAACATTACCCGAAATACGGTTTCCTAAGAAGCCAAAGTCCAATCCGGCATTGTATGTAGTTGTTTCTTCCCATTTCAGATCTCTGTCGTATGCACTAGGACGTAAAAGTTGAATTCTTTCATCACCCCAATAGTAATTAGCTCCACCTTTACTATACAGATATTTAGCCATATATGGATAGTTATTAGGTTTACCGTCTATATCAGGTAGGTTTTGCTGACCTGTAACACCATATCCTAAACGAAGTTTTAGGTCAGACATCAAATTCTGATTCTTCATAAAACCTTCTTCTGAAATTCTCCATGCCAATGCGGCTGAAGGGAATAGTCCCCAGCGGTTTCCTTTTGCAAAGCGGGATGAACCATCGTCACGAAGGGTAAATGTCAATAAATAACGACTATCGAAGGTATAGTTTACACGTCCAAAGAATGAGATCAAATAATTTTCAGAAGCATAGCTCTTGCCTGTAGCATAATACGTTTCTCCTTTTTTAGCTTGCATATCCAGAGAATACGGATATCCTGTAGAGTCATATCTGTAGAACTTTTGCCATGAATAACCACCCATTACATCAATACGATGTTTGTTTAGTTCCTTAACATAGTTAAGATAGAAGTCCATCAAATAGTTCTTTTTAACCTGCGAATAAGTTTCATTTTCGCCAAATCCGCTTTTGAACTTACCTGTTACCCACGATTGAACTGAATTGTCATCAATGTTTTTCCATTCCAAACTGTTTGAATAATCATATCCTAGATTTAGGTTTGCGCGTAAATCAGGTAAGAAGTGGAATTTGTAATCGAATTGCATATTACCGATACTTCTTTTTACTCTTGATGTATTATGTTTCGACTCAAGAGCATCCACAGGATTACTCAAACCTATATCGATAGGAGTTTTCCCATCGGCTTTTAAAGATAAATAATATCCATTACCCGGATCGCCGGCTTTATAATTCGGCATATAAACTGGTTGAGTAGGGTTGAATTCAGTTGCAGCTCCAATAGCTCCGGTGTCAGCAAATCTGTTCAGGTTGTAGATGCCTTTTACATTAAACTGAACACTCAACATATTGTTGAAGAATTTAGGATTCAGATTGATTGCACCTGTCCAGCGTTCTAGATTGGAGGTCTTTAATATACCGTTTTCGTTTGTGTATCCTAATGATACTCTATAAGGTACTATTCCGGCGGCACCTGATACTCCAATGTTGTGGTCAGTGCTGAACGAAGTTCTGAATATTTCATCCTGCCAGTTTGTTTTTACATCGCCTAAAGCCTTGTACTGGTCGCTCTCTGTGCCATACATATCATTTACAAACTGACGAAATTCGTCTGCGCCCATCACATCGACAGTACCTGTTTTTGTGCTAACGGAGAATGTTCCACTATAGTTAACCTTTGCTTTACTTCCAAGTGCACCTTTTTTTGTGGTGATAATGATTACACCATTCGATGCACGTGAACCGTAGATGGCAGTTGCAGAAGCATCTTTCAATACAGTGAAGTTTTCAATATCATTAGGGTTTATAGTAGACAAAGGGTTGGCCATACCTTTGATACCTGTACTATTATCTACAGGCACACCGTCTATAACAATTAAAGGATCGTTACTTGCCGACATAGAAGAACCTCCACGAATACGGATTGTTGTACTTGCTCCCGGAGCACCACCATCACTGATAACGCTTACGCCCGGAGCTTTACCTACTAATAAGTCAGAAGCTGATGTAGCCATACCTTTGGCTAGAGAATTTGCCGAAATAGTTGTTACGGCCCCGGTAAGGTCTTCTTTTTTTACGCTACCATAACCGATTACAACTACTTCCTGAAGAAGTTCGGCGTCTTCAGATAATATTACATCTATAGTAGTTTTTCCATCAATAGATATTTCTTGTGTAGTAAAACCTACATATGAAAAAACTAATGTACCATTAGACGGAGCTTTAAGCTCAAAGTTTCCATCTAGATCAGTTACAGTTCCGGTGGTAGTACCTTTCACAACAACGCTACCACTAATGATAGGTTCATTGTTGTTATCCTTTACGTTCCCTTTGACTGTAATAGTCCTGTCTTGGGCATACATACTTGTTGATAAAGTGAATATTCCTAACAGGATCATCAGGAACATCTTCGTACACCTGTTCTTACTCTTTCTTTCCATGCGAATAATATTAAGGATTAACCGTTGAATTAATATATTGATTGATTTTATTAAAATTTAAGATTTTGCTCAGTGGCTAGATTCTGTTTTGTTCGGTTCTTTAATCTTTTCTCATCTATATTGTAATGATTTATGATTGTACTTTGAT
>NZ_JAEPKU010000062.1 GCF_016652235.1 Dysgonomonas sp. Marseille-P4677 | reverse complement strand
AGCTCAGATAGTCTGCTCCAGGGCTATTTTGCGCTAAGGCTGAAATGCTGATCATAAGGCTCAAGAATGAGCCTAAAAAAAACTTCATCTTCATCTTTTATAAAAAATATTTAAATGATTAATATATTCGTTGTTTGCTAGTTTTATTTTTACAAAGAAGGTCTAATACTCACCACCCTTGTTAATGCATAAGCGGGATAGAGACCTGCTTTGTATACAATGCGTTGACCTCTTTCGCCTGCAGCAAAGTTAACAAAACCTGATGGTAATCCACCTCTTACATCCGAAATAATTATAAATAGATCCCTGCTTAGAGGGTATTTTCCAAGACCAACATATGCGGCCAACGGCTGAAAACTGTTTCTATCAGTAGCTTTTTCGGCTCTACTAACCCCCATTACTTTTATGTTGCTAATAAAACTTAAATTTGTAGAATCTGATGGATTACTTATCCAATTTACTCCAATAATACCTACTGCATTGGGAGTAGAAGCAACGTAATCTATCACCTGCTGATTTGGCGTACGCTCTGCCAAATCAATTGTTCTTGTACTATCTGAGGCTCTTGCTTTTAAATTACCACCAAGAGTTCCGCCACAAATAGAATCTCTTATGTATCTGACAGTACTTGAATTAGGACTATCGAAGCTGATAGCAATTTCTCCTAACGGAGATTTTGGATTCAGGTCTTTCCATGACCGAATCTCTCCTGTCATTATTCTTTTTATATCTGCTACCGTAATTAATGTATCTGGATTCGCCTTATTTACAATTAATGCGATAGCATCTGTTGCATATTTTTGTGATCGTATTGTTTGTTGTCTGTCTTTAATAATTTGTTCTTCACCCGGACTTAATTCTCGGGCTGCTATAATGACACGCACGCTATCTTTCATAAACAAATCGAAAGCCTGCATTTCATTTGCATATATAGAGATGATAGTCGCATCTCGGTTGAGGGCTTCAAATACATCTACTTGTTCTTGAACAATAGGAGCAAAGCACTCGTCGGCTACTATCTCTGCCAAGCCACTGGTAGGTGTATCTGTCCTTGTTCCTTTTTTCTGTCCACATGAACTTAGGGCCCAAAAGAATACAATAGATATAAATAAAATAAAACCTGACCTTTTCATAAACATATTATTTTTTCAATAGTGTATCTGCAAAATCATAATCCTTTCCATACACGATATCCCCGGAATAATCCGTATAAGAAAAACAAAACACCCATTATTATGCGTACTATTATATGGACATTTTCGAATATCGGGGTTAATACTAATAATACAGCTATACATATGTAAAATATTACCATAAATATACTATAAGCTGTCTTGACGGGTGATCTGTTGCCTTCTTTCATGTCTATTTATTGGAAAAAGAAGAGAAGATGATTTAATATTCAAACTTCTCTCCTTTATAGGTTTATTTTGTTACTTTAAACAAATACCTTATGGGTATCAATTATTGTTTCAAACGGAAAACGATAGGCAGTGTAAAGTACACCGGTACGTTCAAACCGTTTTGTTTTCCTGGTATCCACTTAGGCATCGCCTTAACAACTCTTACAGCCTCTTTGTCGCAAGAAGGGTCAATACCACGGATTACTGTTACATCTGAAATTGCACCTGTTTTGGTTACAACAAAACGGATCGTAACACGTCCTTGTATTCCTGATTCTTGAGCAACAACCGGATATTTCAAGTTGTCGTTAATAAATTTATGCATTTCTGTTTCTCCACCCGGGAAACTAGGCATCTGTTCTACTGTAACAAACGGTTTTTCTTCTACAGGTTTCTCTTCCACAATTTGCTTGTGCTCTCTCAACTCTGCGATATCAATACCATGTTTATCATCAGTACCTTTAACGTCTGCCACAGAAATTTGGATTTTAGTTTCCTGAATTTCTTCCTGACCAACCATTTTATCTTCTGCTACCTCTTCATCCTTCGCAATTGTAGGAGGAACGAACTTAACAGTTGTTTTCAATGGTGGTGGCGGTGGTGCTGTTTCTTGCTTAATTACATTTTCTTCCGGGATTTCCTGCTCAACCGGAATATTAGACATTTCATAAGCTTCATCCATTGGTCCTGTTTGTGATTGTGTCAGTTTCTTAATTTCACTTACCAAGCCTGGTAATGCTGAAACAAATCCTGCAAATACACAAACAACCAAGAATGCCACGATATGTCTTTTCGAAGATGATTGACGTAGTCTGTAGGCACCATATTGTTTATTCTTTCCTTCAAAAACTACATCACACCACTCAGCAGAATTTAGTCTGATATTTTTTGACATAATTTACTCCTTTTTATAATGTGATTACTTTTTTGGTGGTGCTGCCTCTGCGCCATACGCTCCCTTAGTCTTCAAGTTTTCCAAAAGGTATTGATCCCCTTCGGTCATATCCACAATAGCATATTTGTCTATACTACAAATCTGCATCTCATCCAAAGCATCTACTAGATTAGCATAGTTAGCATCGCCGGTAGGTTTAATTACCACTACCTGACCATCCTTATTACCCTTTATTTCTTTTGATCTTGTAGAAAACTCATCCTCAGACATTTTCTTATTTTCGAACTTCTCTTGTTTTAGCTTCTTCATTTCAGCTACGATTGGAGCATTTCTCTCCAATAACAGAGCACGAAGGCCATCAGGCGAAAATGTAGTTTCTTTCAATGTAGTATAATCAGTATAATCAGGAATTCCTGTATAATAATATACTTTATCATCTTCACCTAAAATAAGAGTTATTGCTTTAGACTCTTTTACTTTTACCTCTTCATCTTCGTTCAGTTTCTCATTGGTAGGCATAGCAATATCCATTACTTGCGGTTTACTCAATGTTGTACAGAACATAAAGAAAGTAATCAAAAGCATATTCATATCCACCATTGGGGTAAAGTCGACCCTTAGGGTCTGTCTCTTTGGTTTACCTTTTTTTTCTTCTCCTCCACCGGTATCTATTGAAGCCATAATCTTTTTCTTTTTTAATTAGTTAAATTTGATTATTACAAGCCTTCCGGCATTTTCTTGAGAGTTGTAACAAGGCTATATCTGTTTTCTTTCATTGCAACCAGAATCTTTAGCACTTTATCTATTTCTGGATATGGTGTTGTTTGATCCGATTTTATTGCAATTTGCAAATTATCCCCGCCTATTTCACGTGCATGTTTTACCCAACGAGTCAACTGATTGTTTGTACTGTCGGTTGGAACACCCATTTTTTTGATCTCATCATCCTGCGTGCTCAACGGTAAATCTAAGAAAGCAGCCATTCTACTCATAGGCACTCCAATGTGAGTTTGTTCTACAAAGGATCTAACTTGCTTTTCATTAAATGTAATACCATAATCTTGACCCATAAGCTGTAATACCGATCTCTTGGCATTATCATCATCCAAGTTAAGAAATACCCGTCCTTCTGTGTCAACTAATATTGTCAAGACATTATTTTCAGATATTTTACGTTCGGATACTGATGCCGGAGTCAATACCTGTACCGGCTCCTTAGGCAAGAATGTTGCTGTAAGCATGAAGAATGTGAGCAAGAGCACAGTAACATCACTCATCGCGGTCATGTCGATAAATGTGCTCTGTTTTTTTACTTTAGTCTTTCCCATCTTCTTGTTTTTACTTATTAGAGTAGAATTTTATAAGAATTCCACAAATTATTCTGAAAAAATTCAATTATTTACCTAAGCCTCCGTGTAACTGAGTATAAGTTTGGCCAATAGCAAAACCTACTTCGTCAACAGCGTTAGTCATATCTTCAACTTTTCCAGAGAAATAAGAATAAGAAATGATAGCAGCAGCACCTGTACCGATACCCATTGCAGTATTCATAAGTGCTTCAGAAATACCAATAGCAAGAGCTGTTGAGTCTGGAGCTCCTTCTTGACCCATCGCACCAAACGACTTGATCATACCAAGTACAGTTCCGAATAACCCCATTAGTGTACCTAACGTAGAGATAGTAGCAATAACAGATAGATTTTGTTGTAGGTATGGAAGTTCCAAAGTTGTAGCTTCTTCAATTTCTTTTTGGATAACAGCTGCTTTTTCATCATTGTGTAGATCTGTTAACTTCTCTACGTCTGCATATCTGATCAAACCAGCCTTAAGAATGTTAGCAACAGATCCTTTTTGCTCATCACAAAGTTTTGAAGCACCAGCGATATCACCAGCTTCTAACTTAGCTTTTGCATTCATCACGAATTTAGATGTACTACCTTTACCACTAGCTCTATTCAAAGCAAAGAATCTTTCAACAGAAAGAGTAAATACAGTAAGTAATAATGTGATTACAATAGGAATTACCCATCCACCTTGAAATAAAGTACCCAGCATGTTTCCTCCTATTGGATGACCTTTCTCATCGAAGTTGCTGTCAGCACCAGCTACCAAATAGAAAAATAAGTGCGCCACGATAGCACATCCTATAACTACTAGAAAAGCTGAAACACCTTTAGATCTAGGCTTTTGGTTGGTTTGTTGTTTTTTAGTTTCCATAATGATAATAAATAAATTAAGTTTAGTGAATCAATTTTTGTTTTATGATTGTTATATATTCAATTTTTAATTCTACAAATCAAGAAAGCCTTCGCTGGCGTACAAATTATAGGGTACAAATATACTATTCCGTTTTAGCTTTCAAAGTATTTTGCCCCAAAATTACACTCCAACTAACGCTCTCAGTTAAATACAACGTTGATAATAAGCTTTTATTCTTTGATATAATCAACTTTTCTAAAATATATTCAAACAAATTCAAAGGTTTATGTATCTATATATGTGGATTTTCTATATTTAGAGGTGTCCACAGGGTATTAAATTCCAAAATATCCATTATTACAGCTAACAAAAATAGAATTAAAAATGATTCTACACAATTAAAAAATATAAAAAAACCCTTATTAATTCAATTTCTTTAGTCATTTTGCTAGATTCGGCACGATATAAAGTAAACCCTGAGGCTATTCTCTCTGATAAACAGCCTATTTCTCCAAACACAATTCGTCATTCAATGCTATAACTGCATCATTATAACATTCTCTTTTTATAACAAACTGCATATTTACCTGTCTCAACGACTGCCCAAAGCTTTCAACATTTATTCCTTTATTAAACAATGCTTTAGCTGCCCTATAAAGGAATCCAGGCAATGCAATATTGGTACCCATTACACAAACCAATGCCACACGTTCTGTTATTACCTGATAAAAATTCGCTTCCAGTTCGGAAATAAGCTCACGTGATTTATAATTATCCCAAACTACCATCGTTATGGAGTTTGCATTAGTAGATTTCAATATATAACTTACCCCATATCGCTCAAATATCTGCATAATACGCAAGTCGAATCCGACTTCACCCACCATCATAGGATCATGTATTTCGATAGCCAATACTTTATTTGTTCCTGAAACAATCTCGATTTTAGGTGTTTGAGAAATATAATTACGGGTTATTAAAGTACCCGGATGCTCGGGCTCAAATGTATTTTTAATACGTATATCTATGTTCGCCAACTCGAGAGGCTTAGCTGCCTTAGGATGAATCGCTTCCATGCCTATGTCTGCTAATTGGTCTGCTATAACATAATTGGTACGCCCTACAGGTACAATTTTATCCACTCCTACAATATTAGGATCGGCACTTGACAAGTGATATTCTTTATGTATAATAGCTTCATCAGCCTTGACTTCAACAGCGATTTTACTAAAGGTAACCTCAGTATATCCACGATCGAACGCACGCATAATACCCTCTGTTCCTTTTGTATAACCAGTTGCTATACATAAATCTTTGCTAAAATCTATTCCCTTGAAAGCACGGTGTATACGTTCGTCGATGGTAAGAGGTAGCGAATCGTTGAAACCACACAGATCAACAAAGCGTGCAGATATACCATTATTATCCAATATATTAACAGAATTCCAAGCAGAATGGGCTTCTCCTATAGAGGCCAATATTTCACGAGCTGCCAGACAGATATCGTCTGCATTTACATAACCAGAAGCCATTACTTTACTTAAACTGTGAAGCATTGTCTTAGCTTGTCTTATACGATATGAAATAAATTCCCTTGCTTCCAGCTGATCAAGGCCTATTTCTTCGAATCCTTTATTTATCAATAATAGGCGTTGACATAAACTATCTAAACCTATACTGTAATCGCTATTCTCAAGAAATTGCACGTAAACTCCCGGCTCACCTGTTTTCTTATGCTCCAACAACCAGTTTGTTACATTATTATATGCTGAAACGACGAATATACGATTATATAGTTCATCCGGAGTCCTTTTCCCAACAATTACATTGTCAAGCACTTCCTTGAACTTAGACATGGATGTTCCACCTATTTTCTCTACTGTAAGCATTTTATTCTTAATATTCAACGTTTTTGTTAAGCAATAAACAGGAGTAAAACCTATCCTGATATATCATAACAAGGAAACAGTTAATAAAATTGAACCACTTTTTTTACTGCGCAAAAATAATAAAATAATCTTGTTTTTCAGCCCTAAACAGAATAATGTCACTTATTTGTAGAAAAAAAACAGCACAAAGCAAAACAATATTATTTAGAGATACAATAAATCTAATGCTTTTATAGTTTAGCAATTATGTTAATTAACGAATCAGCTAAGATGAAACTACTCTACACATTCCTTTTTTTAATGTTATTCACATTACAATCTACAGCTCAAAACCTAAAAGGACGGGTAACTGACACTACAGGTGAAGCTCTATATGGGAGCACAGTATATATAAAAGAAAGCAATCAAGGCCTTGTCTGTAATGAAGAAGGACATTATCAGGCAACACTCAGGCCCGGAAACTATACTTTAGAATACAAATGTCTTGGTTTTAAATCAGTAAACAAGAAAATACAAATAGCTCTTAATGATACAACAACATTGAATGTATCTCTTGAAGAAAGTCCATTTACATTAAAAGAAGTTACCGTCTCCAGTCAGGAGGACCCCGCCTATCCTATTATGCGTAAAGCTATTGAAAAGGCCCCTTTATATGCAGGAGCAATAAATGAATACAAAGCGGACGTATATATAAAGGTAAATGCAGAGCTTCTGAAAGTAAGTTCATTAATAAATTCACTTGCTAAAAAGGGAGAAGGCATTAAATTATCAGAGTTAACCAACCAAGTATTTGTACAGGAATCATTCAATGAAATACAATTTACCTCCCCTGATAAATATAAACAAACTGTAAAAGCCTTTTCAAGTAGTATTCCTGACGACATGGATTCGAAAGACGCAATGGGTATATTAAAATCATCATTGTACGCACCCAAGGTAGGGATGTGTGTTTCACCTCTCAACCCGAAAGCTTTTTCTTATTACAAGTTTCGTTACGAAGGATTTACCGAAGAGAATGGCATAACAATCAACAAAATAAAGATAGAACGAAAAGTAAAAGACCCTATATTATTCGAAGGTTATATTTATATTGCCGATAATACATGGCATATCCATTCAGCTGAATTAAACTCTTATCCCCCCGGAGCAAAACAAGGTTACACCATTACTTTTCAAGAATTGGGCACAAACACCTATCTTCCTATCACATATTCTATGACGGTAGATGTCAGCTTATTGGGGTTCGAAGCCACAACTAATTATTTTGCATCATTGACCTATACTGATATAAAAGTAAACGACAAAATAATAAAAGAACTCGAAGATAAGAAAAAACCTAAGAAGCGACAATTTGAGATAATTCAAAGGGACTCTTTGTATACGACTACAGCCGACAGCCTGGCTTCTAAACGTGATTCTGTTTATTGGGCTAAAGTCAGAGCAATACCCTTAGAAAAAAGAGAACTTACCAGTTTTATAAAAAAAGACTCAATTCAATTTCATCTGGATTCTGTAAGAAAAGAACATCATAACCCTAAATTTTCCTTTACTGATATTATAAGTGGGGGACAAATAGGTGGAGATTCGAGTAAAGTTGTTTTCAAATACGATGGATTAATTTTAGGAGTACGCGATTACAACTTTGTTGATGGTTTATGGCTGGGGCAAAAATTTAATATAGAAAGTAAGTTAGGCAAGTATAATAAACTTGAAATATCCCCATATTTATATTATGCCTTTTCGCGAAAAAGATTATTAGGTGGTGCTGATGTTAATGTCTCATATGCACCTCTTCGACAAGGAAAGCTAAGTATTTCGGGAGGATCGATAAGTGAAGATTATAATCCGGATGGTATACTACGTTTCAACAATTTTACAAGTTCACTTATAAGAGGAAAAAACTATAATTTCTTTTACCAAAAAGATTTTATAAATATAACTAACGAAATAGACATAGCTAATGGACTGAAACTAACGACCGGCCTTGAAGCAGCAAAACGTTCGGGACTATCGAACAATACGGATTACACATGGGGACGAAAAAGCAAAATAAGGCCTAATATATTTCCAAACGACAGATTTGATCATACAGCATATAATATAGGTATAGATTACACCCCTTATGCATATTATACTATTCGAAACGGAGTAAAGAAATATGTAAAATACACCTCCCCCACTTTCTACATGAGATATAACGAAGCTTTCTCAGGCTGGCAAACCAATAATTCTAAATACAGGAAAATACGATTAGGGTTACAACAAAGTATAAAGCTCAGCGAGTTTAGTAACATTAGCTACCTTGCCGAAGGAGGTGCATTTATAGGGAATAAGGACAAAATACATTTCGCCGATTTCCAACACTTTAACACGTCTGATGTTATGATAAACCTAAAATCTCCTTTCCGCTCATTTATGCTATTGGATAATTACATAGCCTCAACAAACAAACATTGGATAAGAACAAATATAAATTACAACAGTAATTATGTCCTTCTTAAATATCTTCCTTTTCTGCAAGGTAAAATATTTACAGAAAGTCTCCATTTAAAAAATCTATATACACCGGATATGAAATTGTACACAGAAACCGGTTATTCTGTAAACTTCATGGAATCTTTGAGTTTAGGTATATTCGCATCATTCAAAGGAACTAAATACCAAGACTTTGGAATCAGAATACTACTCGATTTAGAAAAAATAAAAAAACAATATTAAGTAAAAGGATGCGAATTGGTTTTATCTTAATATTTGTTTCTTCAGCGTAAAAATATTTACCTTTGGAAAAACAAATTTATGGCTTCATTCAAATCATGGATATCGGCTTTACGCCCCCGCACCCTGTTCTTAGCTATTGCAACAGCATTATGCGGTAGTAGTATTGCATACAGCGTTGACATGTTTAGTGCAACAGACAAGTTTAGTGGGATAGTCTGCATACTAACGCTAGCTATTGCTACTATTTTGCAATTACTATCAAACATGGCTAACGACTTGGGAGACTACCAGCACGGGACAGATATCACCGGTGAACGGGTAGGACCACAGCGTACAGTACAAAGCGGAGCCATTACGCCAAAGCAGATGAAACGCGGAATAATGATAGCGATAAGCCTCGCCACAATCGTAGGCCTACTCCTTATATATATAGCACTCCAGTTTATGAGTATTAAATATATGCTCGTATTCCTTATATTAGGTGCCGCGAGCATTGTAGCCGCAATCAAATACACAGCAGGAAAAAACCCATACGGATACAAAGGAATGGGTGATATATTCTCATTTGTTTTTTTCGGACTTGTGTCTGTAGTAGGAACTTATTTTTTGCATACCCATACCATCGACTGCAGACCCTGGCTTCCTGCTATAGGCCTCGGGCTACTTACAGTCGCAGTACTAAATCTCAATAATATGAGGGATATAGAGAATGATAAAAAATCTGGAAAGATAACCATTCCGGTACGTATTGGAATCAAGAATGCGAAGATATATCATTCCGCGCTCACCATCGGAGCACTGGTGTGCTTCACAATATATTCTTTTATTTATGCGTGTCATTGGTATCAATATTTGTATTTATTATGTTTTCTAATATTCATCAAATTATTGATTAATATATTCCGAATTACCGAGAACCGGCTGTTAGACCCATATCTAAAATATACTTCTATGGGTACTTTTATACTTTCGGTTTGTTTTTCTATTTGCATAAACTTATAATGAAAAAGATTGGATTATTATCAGATACACACAATTGGTGGGACGACAAATATGAAAAACATTTTGCCGATTGCGATGAAATATGGCATGCCGGAGATATTGGCTCTATGGATTTAGCCCTTCGATTCGAATCGTTCAAACCATTTCGGGCAGTATATGGTAATATAGATGACAGTAAGGTCAGGTCTGCTTACCCTGAGTTTCTTCGCTTTACAATAGAAGAAGTGGATGTTCTTATGACTCATATCGGTGGCTATCCCGGAAAATACGATCCCCGAGTACGTTCTATTTTATATGCAAAACCGCCAAAACTTTTTATTGACGGACATTCACATATACTGAAAGTAATGTTCGACAAAAAACTGAATTGCTTACATATCAATCCCGGCGCTGCAGGTAAATATGGATTCCATAAAGTAAGAACTCTCATCCGATTTGTTATTGATAAAGGTAACATTTCCGATTTAGAAGTTATAGAGCTGAATGATTAGCTTAAGCTGATATTTCACTGCAATTCTCCTAGTAATATCCAATAAGAGGGTATAGATATAAACATTTAGAAAATCTTCACAAAAAAAGACTGACAAAATTGGAATAAATATGTAATTTTGTCAGTCTTTATAACTTAATTTATAGCTGAGAAGAAATAGTCTTCAATCTAAAATTAGACGAACACACTAAATATAAACTCACTGTAAATTTAACCACGACTAAATATGGCAAAACCAGATATCCAACAGGTAAAACAGCGATTCGGCATTATCGGAAATAGCCCTGATCTTAACCGAGCGATAGATATAGCTCTACAAGTAGCACCAACCGACATGTCGGTACTTGTAACCGGAGAAAGTGGTGTAGGAAAAGAAAATTTTCCGCAGATTATACACCAATTCAGCCATCGTAAACATGGAACATATATAGCCGTTAACTGTGGATCTATACCTGAGGGTACTATCGACTCTGAACTGTTCGGGCATGAAAAAGGCTCTTTTACAGGAGCTACCGGAGAACGCAAAGGCTATTTTGAAGTAGCAAATGGGGGTACATTATTCCTCGATGAGGTCGGTGAGTTGCCTTTATCTACCCAAGCACGCCTATTACGTGTTCTTGAAACGGGCGAATTTATAAAGGTCGGTTCTTCGAAAGTAGAAAAAACAGATGTGCGTGTTGTTGCCGCCACTAATCTGGATATGATAAATGCAACTAGAAACGGACGTTTCCGTGAAGACTTATACTACCGTCTAAACACTGTTCCTATCCGTATACCTGCACTCAGAGACAGAAAAGAGGACATCCCGCTACTGTTTAGAAAATTCGCCAGCGATTGTGCCGAAAAATATAATATGCCTTCCGTTGCACTTACCGAATCGGCCAAACAGGCCTTAAAAGATTATTACTGGCCGGGAAATATCCGACAGCTAAAGAATATAACTGAACAAATATCGATTATTGAACAAACTCGTGAAATTACGCCTGAGATACTCAAACTATATCTTCCGGCAAACGAGGTAGGTCTTATACCTATAGGATCATCAAGCAGCAATGATCAAAAAAGTTTCCATAACGAACGGGAAATATTGTATCAGGTATTATTCGACATGAAAAAAGATATGAATGAACTGAAAAAGATCGTTCATGATATTGTATCAGGAAATATCAATTCTGCCGATATTATTTCGTCCCAAATTACACCTACCAATGATAAGCCATTGACACCTATGGTTGTCAATGCAAATGAGAGAGCAACGACATTACCTATCAAAGATGACGGACATTCGATAATTCCCAAATCAAACATTGCTGATGCCGATGTAATAGATGCGCCGGAGTATGAGGAAGAAACATTATCGTTACAGGATGTTGAAAAGGATATGATAATAAAAGCTCTCGAAAGGCATAACGGAAAACGTAAAAATGCGGCTCAGGATCTAAAAATATCAGAGCGTACTCTATATCGAAAAATTAAAGAATATAACTTGGAAAACCTATGAAAAAAGCAATTTTGCTTATACTATTCGCCACTTTAATGACAACATGCACCGTTTCTTATAAATTCAACGGAGCATCTATAAACTATGCCGAAACACCTGATATAGAAATACGCGACTTCCAGAATCAGGCCCTATTAGTATATCCTCCTTTGGCCCAAGTATTCAATGAGAGGATGAAAGATGTATTTACACGTAATACCAAATTGAAATTTACGTCAGTAAACCCTTCTCTGGAAATCGAAGGAGAAATTGTAAGATACGATATCGCACCTCTTTCGGTAAGAGAAGATAACCTCGCCTCACAAACCCGTCTTACAATGGGGGTAAAAATGCGCTTCAGAAACAACAAAAATCCGGCAGAAGACAAGGAAGAAACTATTACAGCATACCGCGATTTCGATAGTAACCTCATGCTTACCGATGTGCAGGAAAGCCTAGTGGATGAACTGACAAAAGATATTGTAGACCAGATTTTTAATGCGACCATGTCCAACTGGTAAGATCAGAAATGAATATTCAACACCTATATCAAATAATACGCAAGGAGATTGAACCTGCTAATACGGATATAATTTCCTTGAAAAATATGATCAGGGAATATCCATATTTTCAAGCCGGAATATTCGCATATCTCAAAGCCTTGTATCTGTTTGATAATAATAAATTCGAAGAAGAACTAAAACAACAAAGCATTGCCGTAAATGATCGCAAAGCATTATTCTATTATATATTCAGCAATGAATACGATCATTTCTTCCGAAATACAGGAAAAGAAGTAATAAGTGATGATCGAACCAGCCTTTTACTAGACGCTTTTTTCAATTCGAAAGAGGATAAGAACACTGATGCTGAATTAGAGTATAGTATCTCACATTCCAGTCTTGCCACAACCGATTATTTCACATATATACTTGCTGTTTCACCTGAGGAAGTTAACGAAACAATATTGCCTCCGAAAAGCGAACTGAATTTAAAGCATCAGAATATTATAGACACGTTTATCACAAGGTCAGAATCGGAAGATGGGATTCGTATTCAGATAGATAATACTGAGAAACTGGAAACGAAGCAAACTATAGAAGAAAAAGATGAAAGTGAAGACGAACTGAATGAGGATGTATTTTTTACAGAAACACTTGCTAAAATCTATATCAAACAGAAAAAGTACGAAAAAGCATTTAAAATAATTAAACACTTAAGTTTGAATTATCCGAAAAAAAATATTTACTTTGCAGACCAATTGAGTTTTCTTGAAAAACTGATTATAAATTCGAAATTTAAAGATATAAAATGATTACACTTATTACTGTATTAATTGTAATTGCAGCGATTGCTCTAATACTGATAGTTCTTGTTCAGAATTCTAAGGGTGGTGGCCTTTCATCAGGCTTTTCATCTTCGAATGCCATTATGGGTGTTCGCAAAACAACAGACTTCCTCGAAAAAGCAACTTGGGGACTGGCTGGTTTCATCATGGTGATGAGTATAGTATGCGTTATGCTTAAACCGAAAGCATCATCTGCACTTCAACCAGAAATAGGAGCTCCTGCCCCGGTAAATACTAATGCTCCTGACTTGTCGACTACATTGCCGACAATACCAAGCAACACACCTGCTGCTCCGGCCAACGAACCAACGACACCTCCGGCAGAATAAAATTGTAATTGAAAACATTATATAACTATAAAAAAAGCTTCTCATCGATGAGAAGCTTTTTTTATAATTCACTATATAGTGGAATATCGGGTAAGTAATCGAAAGTCTGAGCTAGATAATTCATCTTACAACAATAATGACTCAATCCGTTAGTTACAATCAGATAATTGACCTTTAGCACAATATTGTATCGTACAATCTGATCGAATACAGCCTGAGTGATATCTACATCGGGCGATTTATATTCGACAATCACCAATGGCAATAATTCACGATTATATACAACTGAGTCGCAACGCTTCCTCTGATTATTCAGATTGATCTGTATTTCATTCGCCATCAAAGCTTGCGGATACCCTTTTTCGGCAATGAGATAGTTTACAAAATGCTGACGTACCCATTCTTCGGGAGTGAGCGCCACAAATTTGCGACGCAATCGGTCAAAAACTGCAAGCTTGCCATTCGTTTTTCTCACATTTATATCGAAAGGGGGTAGATTTAATTTCAACATTTGTTACCTTTGTTTATCACCTTCAACAAAAAATAGGAGGTACTTGTTTTAAATAAAACAAAAGTAGAGTTATTATGAAAACAAAACAAGAAATTGTAGACAATTGGCTTCCACGTTATACGAAGAGACCTTTGGATCAGTTTACCAAACATATACTACTTACCAATTTTGCTAAATATGTAGAAGTATTTGCCAATCATTTCAATGTACCTATTGTTGGACTTGACGGCAATATGCCAAATGCCTCGGCAAATGGCATTACTATAATCAATTTTGGAATGGGTAGTGCCAATGCAGCAACCATTATGGATTTGCTCAGTGCTGTTGAACCCGAAGCTGTCCTTTTTTTAGGCAAATGTGGAGGTATAAAAAAACAAAATAGTCTTGGAGATTATATCCTGCCTATTGCAGCTATCAGAGGAGAAGGCACTTCGAATGACTACTTCCCACCCGAAGTACCCTCATTGCCTGCATTTAATCTATTAAGATCCGTATCGTCAACTATTCGCAATCATAATCGCGACTATTGGACAGGAACAGTATATACCACCAATCGCCGTGTATGGGAATATGATGATGTGTTTAAAGATTACTTACGCAGAATACGGACTATGGCTGTGGACATGGAAACCGCAACGCTATTTACCTGTGGTTTTGCGAATCAAATTCCGACAGGTGCTTTATTACTGGTATCGGATCAACCGATGATATCTGATGGTGTAAAAACAGAAAAGAGTGACAGCATTGTTACAAAAACATTTGTTGACGAACATGTGCATATCGGTATTGAATCTCTTACCACACTAATCAATAACGGACAAACTGTAAAACATCTCCGCTTCGAATAACGATTATGACTTTTGAACAAATTATAGGTGATATAAGAGCTCGTAAGTTTAAACCTGTCTATCTGCTGATGGGTGATGAGCCTTATTATATAGATGAAATTACAAACCTGTTGACACAAACAGTTCTGCCGGAAGAAGAGAAAGATTTCAACCAATCTATACGCTATGGAATGGAAACAGATGTGGCAACTGTAATTACTATGGCGCGTAGCTTTCCGATGATGTCTGAATATCAACTCATCGTAATAAAAGAGGCTCAGAACCTAAGTAAAATAGAAGAGCTGGAACATTACGTGAAAAATCCGCTTAAAAGTACCATACTTGTTCTCAACTTCAAAAACGGAACACTGGATAAACGTAAGAAGCTATACGCTGAAATAGACAAGCATGGAGTAATATTCGAGTCGAAGAAAATACCGGAATACAAAATACCGGCTTTCATCACGTCTTATTTTCAGACAAAAGGCCTTGCTATAGATGCAAAATCGGCACAAATGTTATCCGATTATTTAGGCAATGACCTAAGTAAACTAACAAATGAAATTGCAAAATTACTTATCGCATTACCTACAGGCCAAAAACAGATCACGCCTAACCTGATAGAAGAAAACATTGGTATAAGCAAAGATTTCAACAATTTTGAATTACTAAAAGCAGTAATAGAAAAAAATATATTCAAAGTAAATCAGATAGCAGATTACTTTGAGAAGAACCCGAAAAACAAACCTCTGATTGTCACATTGGTTGTATTATTCAATTTTTACAGTAACCTGATGATCTGCTATTGGGCAAAAAACAAAACAGAACAAGGCATTGCCGCCGAACTTGGTTTCCGCAACCCATATCAAGCAAAAGATTATGTTACCGCCCTACGGAATTACAATGCCTTTAAATGTATGGAGATATTAAGTTTGCTCCGCACATATGATGCGAAGTGCAAGGGAGTGGATAATGTTTCGACACCTGATGGAGAACTTCTTAAAGAATTGTTATACAAAATCACTCATTGAAGTAAACATAATATGAAGAAAGCTTTGATTCTTATATTATCCTTTATTTTACTGCCGAATCTGAATATATTGGCAAACAGAGATATACTGAAGAAAACATATGTATATTCTGTTAAAGGAACAGATACCTTACGACTAGATAAATACGATCTACCCTTAGTTTCGGAAACAAAACCCTGTATTATTTTTATGTTTGGAGGAGGCTTCTCTTCCGGAAAAAGAGATGACAAAACATATGTCGAATATTTCGAACGTCTCATTAATAAAGGTTACGTAGTCGTTTCTATCGATTACCGACTAGGGATGAAAAACTTAAAAAGCTCAATAGACAGTTCGGGAGTAGATCCTATACGATTCGCCGTATTACTTAAGAATAGCATATCTATAGCTGTAGAAGACCTTTTTGATGCAACTTCGTATGTAGTAGATCATGCAAAAGAATGGAATATAGATAGTAATTTGATTATAGCAAATGGTTCGAGCGCGGGTGCTGTATCTGTTCTTCACGGAGAATATGCAATATGCAATCAGGACAAAGTCGCTGAAAAGTTACCGAAAGGATTTAATTATGCCGGAATAATCGCTTTTGCCGGGGCTATATTCAGTACCGATGGTGATTTGACATGGAAAACATTGCCAGCCCCCATCCAGATGTTTCATGGAGATGCCGACAGAAATGTGCCTTATGATAACATAGAGCTTTACCAATATGGATTCTACGGATCGAAACACATTTCCGAGCAACTTAAAGCACATAACACCCCATACTACTTTTATGATGTAAAAAATGCAGCTCACGAGATGTCGGGAGACCCAATGACGGATAATATTGACGAAATAAGTAGTTTCCTTAGCAAATTTGTCATAAAGAAACTCCCTCTCATGATTCATTCTGAAATACAACAAATAGGAAAAGCTGATATAAAAAAAGATTTCGACATGATGGATTATATAAAAATGAATTTTGAGTAACCAGTTATATAATACTATTTCAACTTCGGTCTTAATATTTTTCCTGTTACTCTCATTACAAGAGTTTTATCCTTACTAAATTCTACATCTGCGATATACATTTTCCGTGGATGTATATTCTCTTTGTTTCGATGAGCATGAAATACGATTTTCAGCTTTCCATTTTTATCTCTAAACATTGCACTATGCCCTACACCGACCAAGTCTTCAGGCTTCTGCAAGATAGGATTCTTTTCATATTTTACCCAAGGACCTAACGGCGAAGTAGCGGTGGCATACCCTACTCCATAGAAAGGACTTTCGTAACTATTGGCTGAATATGAAAGATAATATATTCCTTTATGTTTTACAATGAAGCTACCTTCGTTGACACGAGGCCAAACTCCTTCCCAAGGTTGCGAAACATGTAGAATGGGTTTCATTGTCTCCTTTTTAATTGTTTGCAGATCGTTCTCTAGTTCTGCAATCCATATCTCATTACCATCGGTGAAGCGTACAAACGATAGATAAGCAGTTCCATCATCGTCAATAAATAAAGAATTGTCGATGGCTTGCCCTTCCAACATGGGCTTTTTCTCATCTTGCTTAAATGGGCCTAATGGCGAGTCTGATGTTGCCACACAAATATGTTCGTTAGCTGAATAATACATATAAAATTTGCCTTTATCTTTTATATAATATACCTCCGGAGCCCAAAACCATTTCTCTCCCCACGAATTATCTTTGTGCAAAGCCAGATCAGGAGCTTTAGTCCACAGGTTCAGATCATCGGATGTATACACTTCTATTCCGTCATTAGCATTTGTTCCATAAGCATAGTACAAACCATTATAAAACATTATAAATGGATCACCTAAGGTAACGGGAGCCGATATTGATTTTTCCTGACAAAATAGAGAGGACGTAAATAAAAATAAGAGAGTGAAAACACTGAAGAATTTAATACTTTTCATAATGAGGGCATTTATAGATTAAGTTTTATATTCTAAACAAATTCGTCCGGCAAATTAACTAAATATAATTTAGAACTGGCACGTGTTATCGCGGTATACAGCCATCGGTAGAAATTGACACCAAGATGTTCCTCCGATATATAACCCAAATCGAGGAACACGTTTGCCCATTCTCCCCCTTGTGCCTTATGGCAGGTAACGGCATATGCAAACTTTACCTGCACCGCATTGTAGAAAGGATCGACTTTCAGTCGCTTCAGTTTGCCTGCTTTAGTAGAAATATCGGAGTAGTCTTCCATTATATTAAGAAATAGCTCTTCTGACCGTTCACGAGTAAGACCCGCCACATCCGAGTATAATGTATCCATTAATATCTTTACTTCCAGTTCAACATCGTAATCGATACTCTTAACCAGAACTTCACAGAAACGAAAACCATATAATTCCTGTTCCCGGCGCACTCTCAACACTTCCACTATTTCACCATTGGCAAGAAAATCTATCCCTTCTATTTTCTCTGCCCAAAAATAGTTGTTCTTGGTTATCATAAGCATATCCCCTGCCGAAAGCTCTTCTTCACGATACAATATACGATTGCGTATCCCCTGATTATATATATTGGATCGTTTATTAGATCGGGAAATAATCATTGTATTCTCCAGGCCGTCACGATCGTAGCAGGCTGATATCTCGTCTATCAGATCTTCACCCGAAATACGAACTATATCAGTAAACTTTTTCAGCTTAAGTTTCGGATAAGCTTCGGTCTTTCCTCTATTGAGCGCATTTCGAATGCTTGTTGCATTATATAATATACCCGAGCTTTCCGCTTGCCGTACTATTTGCGAAAGCATAGCCTCCCGCACTTCCAGTCCATAACCCTCAAGCTCGGCTAATTGTAAAGCTGGGCTATCATCCTCTCCTACCGGAGGCAACTGCGCCGAATCTCCTATAAGCAGTAAACGACAATTCTCGCCTGAATAGATATAATGAATAAGATCGTCCAAAAGTTTACCCGTTCCGAAATATGAAGAATCTAAACCATTATTACTAATCATGGAAGCTTCATCGACAATAAACAGGGTGTCTTTATGGAGATTATCCATCAGTCCAAAGCTGCCAAAATCGCCGGAAAACTTTTGCTGACGATATATTTTCTTATGAATCGTAAAAGCCGGATGATTAGCATATGAAGAGAAAACTTTTGCGGCTCGTCCTGTTGGAGCAAGTAGCACTGTTTTTTGTTTAAACTCTGTCATGGTCTTTACCAAAGCACCGAGAAGGGAAGATTTTCCCGTTCCGGCATATCCTCTCAAAAGGAATAAAGATTCTTCTTTCTGGAGAAAAAGAAAGTCGACAATATTCTCCAAAGCACCCGCCTGTTCGGAAGTAGGCTCGAATGGGAAATTTTGCTTTATTTTATCCAGAAAAAAATTACTAATCATAATTACAGGAAGGCTTAAGATGAATTGAACCTCAAAAATAGTGGATAAAAGTATCTTTTTCTAACTTTGTATCTATAAAATAGAAAATATGTTTTTACCCGAAAATATAGACCTCGGACAATCAGAGAAATATGTCTTATCGATACGCATAAAACCCAATGGTTTTATGTTTGCTATCTCCGAACCCGAAGTAGGAAAAAATTATTGTTTGCGAGAAACAACATTCTCTGCAAATGATAGCCTACAAAATAATATACAACGAATTATTTTCGACTTGAATTTCCTTACTCAGGAATTTAAACAGACTAATGTCGTTATTGTTTCTTCTGCTTACGAATTGGTTCCCCCAAATTATCTGGAAATAAAAGAAAAGGAGCATCTATATAATTTTACTCATTCTGAAAAAGCCGGGCATATCTTATCCGGACTTATAGAAAAACAAGATATAATCACACTATTCAATATAGAAAAAGATATATATGAATTTTTGTCCCGAAACTTATGGGATCCTCACTTTTTCCATCACACTAATTTACTCATAAGTTTACTTGAGAATAAAGGTAAAGCAACAGAAAAATCATCAAAAATGTATCTGAATTTTCATGACGGTTTCATGGATATATTTTGCTTCTCTACCTCTAAATTGATTCATAGCCATACATACGAAAACGAACCGGTTGCAAACCAGATTTATTTTGTTCTTAAATTATGGGAAAAATGTGGGTTTAACCAAATAGAGGATTTTCTATACATCACAGGAAAACCCGACGAATTAATTATTATACGCTTGCAAGAATACATTAAACATATTGAAAGATTGAATCTTCCAAGCGAGGTATATCTTTGGAGCGAAGATGCTCAAAAAGCACCTCTAGACTTACTAACACTAGCCCTATGAGAATAATCAGCGGAAAATATAAAGGACGTAGATTCGATCCTCCTAAAAGCTTTAAAGCAAGACCTACAACTGATTTTGCTAAAGAAAATTTATTCAACGTGCTCAACAATTCTATCGATTGGGAAGAAACAACGGCCCTCGACCTCTTTGGTGGAACTGGTAGTATCAGTTTCGAGCTTGTTTCGCGGGAATGCCCTCGGGTAGTATGTGTTGAGAAGAATTTTAATCATGCGGCTTTTATCGAAAAAACAAAAGCTGACCTTAAAATACAATCTGAGATGGTATTATTGAAAATGGATGTTTTCGGATACCTACAGCATTGTAAAGAACAGTTCGATCTTATTTTTGCAGATCCTCCTTACGATTTAAAGAACTTCGCTGATGTACCACGACTCATTTTTGAGAAGGATTTGATAAAACCAGGTGGAATATTTATTCTGGAACATTCTAAAGATTATGATTTCTCAGAAGAGCCCCTATTTGAAGATAAAAGGGTATATGGTAGTGTAAATTTCAGTATATTCAGAAAGGAACCTCTATAAAAAAGAAAAAGTTGTCATCACGACAACCAATCTTCATTGTTAACCTTAAATCTAATACCATGAAAAACACAGTACAAAGATATTACTATTTTTTATGTTATACAACATGTTTATCATATTTTACGCTAACAATTAATATTTATTAACCAAATCTATTCATCTCAATTTCGTCCTATCTCATACAGACATCTGCAGATTGTTACTCCTCCTGAATAGCAGCTTAATACTATTCTTAAACTAATTCTATTAAATCTAGAATATTTTATCTATAGAGGAAAAAGATCATGGCTAAATTTACTAAAAGACTCGTCAACAAAATTATTTCACTTATCGAATCTGACACATATACGATAACCGAGATCTGCGAAGCACTGCAAATAAGTCGCAATACATTTTATGAATGGAAAAAAGAAAAAACCGAATTTACAGAAGCAATAGAAGATGCAATTAAACGCAGGGAAGAATATCTTGTAATAAAAGCACGCCGCTCTCTTCTACAAAAACTAGAAGGATATACACTAAAAGAAGTAAAAGCAGTATATGAGCCAGATAAGTATAACCCAGAAGGAATGAAACTAAAATCAAAAACAGTTAAGACAAAAGAATGTCCACCCGATACGGCGACCATAAAACTAATACTAGAGCGAAACGACAAAAAAGAACAAGAACAGAAAAGTAAAGAAAATACAACTGATATCCAACCGTCAATAATTATAGTACAAGACGAAGCGACTAAAACTAATCTGGAGATATTAAAAATGAATGGTGGAGAACCAGGCGGAGCATTGATATATAAAAAGGAGGGTAACGCTATTGTCAGAATAGATAAGCAGGAAAAGAGTACAAGTTTGTCATCTTTTAGTTAAAATCACAAATACAGAAATTGATAAATAGAGAGATGCAAGCTCTTTTCTTTGAATAAGAAGACGAAAAGGCATATAAAAAAGAAAAGGTTGTCATCTCGACAACCAATCTTCATTGTTAACCTTAAATCTAATACCATGAAAAACACAGTACAAAGATATGCTATTTTTTATGTTATACAACATGTTTATCGTATTTCATGCCATACATTAACATTTTTTAATTTAAACATCGGCTTCCGGTAGTTCTTTTTGAGCTTTAACGCCTAATTCTTTGAGCATTTCGGCTTGACGGATAAGATTCCCATTCCCCTCTTTCAGTTGAGAAAAGGCTTTATCATATGATTTCTGGGTACGTTCAATATTTTTACCTACATCCTGAAGAGTTTCTACAAATCCGGCAAACTTATCATAAAGAGCAGCACCTCGTTTTGCTATTTCAATAGCATTTCGACTTTGGTATTCACGCTTCCATAAATCTGCCACTACCTTCAGCGAAGCGATTAGATTGGTCGGACTAATCAGTAAAATACGTTTACGATAGGCATAATCCCATAAACCTGAATCAAGCTGCATTGCCAAAATATAAGCCGGTTCATTTGGTATAAACATCATTACAAAATCGAGTGACTCCACATAATCCTGATAAGACTTACGGCTAAGCTCATCTATATGCTGTTTTATAGACACCACATGATCCTTTTCTGCAATGAGCCTAACATCATCAGCCTCCGCCTCCACATACTTCACATAGGCACTCAACGACACCTTAGAATCTATAACAATCTTTCTTCCCCCAGGATAAGCAACTACAATGTCGGGTTGCATATAGCTTTGCTGCTCGTTACGAACACGGTTACCATTCTCATCTGTTATGAACTCCTGAACAAAATATTCTTCTCCCTTCTTTAAACCTGACTTTTCTAATATTGACTCAAGAATCATTTCGCCCCAATTACCTTGCACTTTGTTATTACCTTTTAATGCCTTCGTCAGATTATTTGCATCTTCACTTATCTGATTATTCAAAGCTACAAGTTCCCGAATCCGCTCTTCAAGCGAAAAACGTTGTTTAGACTCCTTATCATATGTTTCCTCTACCTTCGTCTTAAACTCAACAAGTTTTTCATTTAGCGGCTTCAAGATTGCTTCCATATTCGACTTATTCACATCTGTAAATCGAAGGGTCTTCTCTTCCAGTATCTGATTAGCCAATATCTGAAAATCTTTGTTCAACTGATTACGCATATTCAATAATTCCTCCTGCTGAATACGCAGTTGCTCCTCTTTCGACTGTAGGAGAGCTTTCGTTTCTGCAAACTGGCGAATATGCTCTATCTGATCTTTCTGCAATGACTCTTTCTCTGTAGATAAGCGTAGGAGTTCGTCTTTCAATTCCTTCTCTCTTTGCTTATTTCCACGTTGTAAAAAGAAAATAACTATAATGGCCAAAACCAATATAATAATACCATAAACTAATTCCATAATTGATTTGTTCTAAAAAGGAGTTGAAAGTTATTTAAAATATCAGCGTTAACAAAATTTGCCTCAAAAAACTTGTGAACAATTGTGCTCTCAAATACTTTTGTTGTTCAAGCAGAATAATGAAGATAATATATAGTAAACATTTTCCACCCAACGATTTCGGGGCAATAAATCTATTCGGATTGGTTATTGCACGTAAAGATTATGGAAAGCTTTCCGAAGCTGATAAAAATCATGAGTTGATACATACAAGGCAAATGACAGAAATGCTTTTCTTATTTTTTTATCTATGCTATATAGTAGAATGG
>NZ_JAEPKU010000061.1 GCF_016652235.1 Dysgonomonas sp. Marseille-P4677 | reverse complement strand
ATGCTCGGTACTTTCTGTAGCGATGAGATTTCCTACACTCTCCGAAAAACTGTTTAAAGCCTGTGTGATAAGATTGTTTATATAACTCGTTATCAATGTATAATTTGAATACAAACCAACTATCGCTATACTTACAAATGAAGATATAACAATATTACCTGTCGAATGCATCAAATATCCACCCAGACTATGTAAAAATAAGGCTTTTGAGTTTGTTATTATTTTTTTTCGCGTAAGTTCGTCAACCTTATATTTTACTTTCGTTCTAATGTATGAATACAATTGATTGACCTTATAAGTAATAGCCACATTATATCCAACAATAAACAGAGATTCAATAATCAAATATAAAATATAATTTTTTGTGTAATATAGTATGGCCAATTTAGTTAAATTAAGCCCCACCTGATATATAAGGTTGATTCCTGCCAATTTATATTGTTTCTGATCTGCATTTATCAAAGACCACTTGTATGCGGCAAAATAAGGAACTATACTATTGAAAAGAAAAATAAAGAATACTACAGAAACGTACTTCAATGATTGTCCATCTTTGATAAAAACATCTAGAAACGGATATATTGCCAAGCCCATTAGTAGGATACCAAGACTAATATAGCGATATATTTTACGGTATAGTTGGACAAGTGCAATAATCCTTGGCTCATCTTTTTCTGCAAGCGGTTTGTACAAATTATATATAATACTGGTACCAAATCCGCCTTCAAGTAGCGATACCACCCCAAGAATATTAAGCAGCAATCCGTTAAGACCTAAATACTCGACACCTATATTGTCTACGAAAACTTTTCGGGTAAGAAATCCCAGAAAAGTCATCACGAGCATAACTGAAATACTGGCTATGAAATTCTTGCGCGAGTTATCTGTGCGCATATTTATTTAGCTCTTTTGAAAACTTCAATGCAATACCTTGTGCGAATGGCATAACAGAGAAAAATGTAGAATAACATCCAATACCTTTAGTGTCGCCTTGACAAAAATCTATAGCACCTGTTCGGCGAGTTTGCCTCATCAATTGCATCTCCGCACGAAAGGCAGCATCTAGAAATCGCCTATCAGAATTTATTCGGTACGCACTCACCATCAATAAACCGATAAGAGCTGTACCTGACGACTCGCATGTAATCTCTTTATTGAAAAACATAGCACCGAATCCTCCTTCATCTTTTTGATAAAGCAATAATTCTTCTGCTAAAGAAACAATACGTGTATTGAATACTCCATTGCCATTAGACTCTACAAGTCCTAATATATACCATCCAATACCACGTGCCCAATCATATATTCCTAAAGGAACATTTCGCACTATATCATACGCATGTGAAGGAATGTTGGAGCCTGTCAATTTTGCTTTGTCATATTCCTCTAGCTGTTTTATGGCAAGCTTACTTTCGCCACAAAGAAAAAGAAAAGGAACAACCATACCTATTGCATCTACGAACCTCACATTCGGGATAGTAGACCGATAGGGTATAGTCTCTTGAGTACCCTTCAAATTCATCAAGAAAGAAAAAATGGTTTCTTCAGCTTTTGGTGTTAATACTTTATTTTTCTTTAAGATGTATGCTAATAAGACTTCGTCAATATGTGTAGGATTCTTTTTCCAATCGCCTGTCTTCATATCTATTTTTTGAGCAGCACATCGAGCAGACTCGGATTCATCGAAAGCCATTAGTAAACCCGCAGTTTGCCAACTTTGTATTGTTTTGTTACGATATCTCCCACGCAGTACATCGTAAAGCACCCAATAGTTGTTATCTTTCAATTTTACAGTAGGAGGCCTATGTAACCATTTACGGGCTTTTGATTCGATTGCCTGTTGCCATTCGAGACGGTCATTCCATCTACCTATATGTATTCTGGCCTGCCATTCATAGAAAAATAAGATAAAGTCAAATGCGACAAAAATAAGAAGTATAGTAAACAACAATATAAGAACTATCATATTTCTATAATTTCTTTCCCGGCTTCAGCAGCTTTTGCCTTATATTGTTCCATATTTAAAGCATAATGATTTCTGATATCAGCCTCATGCTCGTAAATATACTGAAAAGCCATAACTAACTGGTCATCCTTTTTTAACGACTGCACTGGTATTACGTAATTATTCTCTGTTCCGAAAATATCACGTGCTATTCCTCTCGCCTTAACCGAGTAGCCAACAACCAGCGTAGGTACGCACTCTGAATATGCAGCAATACTGGCATGAGTACGCGCAGCGATGAAAAACCGGCAACGGGCTATATACCCCTTGAGTTCCGATGCAACAGCATCTTCTATCATAATCACTCTTCCAGTGTGAGCAAAGCGATTGTATAGTTTCAAAAGAGGTTTCCGGTCATCATTATGTGCCCATACTACATGTGGAATTAGTGCAATACTCATATCTGAAGTAGCTATAATATATTCTATTAGTTTGATATAGTTATTAAACGCAGAATCTTTATTCGTCTCATAACTGATAATCATAGGACTAATATTGACTCCCACCGTATTCCCTTCTTTAAAGCCTTCCGGTAAAGGCAAATCTATCCGATCTAGTTGAAATGCCGGATCGGGAAATAATGACACCTTACTCAACCCTCTTCTTTTCAAAGAATTATATGTTATACTTTCACGAGCTATTATCAGGTCGAAAGCTGCCAGATCTTCATAAATAATACCATTATTGATTGCTTCCTCTTCTATAGAGCAACCCCATAATACACTTTTTTTTCCCAGTTCTCTAACTGCACTATTAACCAATAAGATATGATTATTGATTCCATAACAATAATTATCTCCTCCTATGCTCATCATCATATCACTTTTCTTTGCAGCTTGAAGGATGGGAGCAAAAGCTAGTCTGTCGAACTTTTCCCCACTACCATTTATCCGCGCTATAAGATATCCGATAGAGAAACGATTAATTGACTTTTGGGAAGCTGACAGTTTACAACATTCGTTCAATCCATATCTGGCGTCTTCTTCCGGAGATGTCGAAAATAGCTCAAATTCAATATCATTTAAAATTTTCACTGTGGATCTTACTATTGCTTCACATCCATGATTTCCACTGCCACCATGTGGTGAAAGGATAATTTTCATATTAAAGTTTGTTTAAGTTTTCTTTTTTAGGTCTCCGTTGTATCAACCATATCAGTCGGTAAAACCTTTCGGATATAGTTATTCTCAACCAGTACGGGATGATTATTGTGTATTTATCAAAAATTCTTAAATCGTTTATAAAATCGGTACAGAAAGCATTTTTTATCTCTCTTATAGATAACTTATTACTCATCACCAAATCATAAGCAATTCCCCACAAACGATTAGACAAATATATTCGAGCATTTGAACTATCGATCTTTTTCTTCTCGAAGAAAGAACAGATGATCTTCCATTGTCTATAATTAGTAATGAAATCGCGACTATGAGCAGAGGTAGAAAGCGACCCTTCCGATAAAATCCGATAATGATAACCAGATGTGTTTATAACAAAAATATTGGTTACGTATTCCAAATATTTAAAATTAAAAATCAAATCTTCACCATACTGAACTCCGTATGGAAACCGTATTTTATTATTTTTAATTATGTCTGAATGGTATAACTTAACAACTGGCCCATATAACAAGAATTTCCGATTTAATTCGACAAAAAGATCTGAGTCTTCGTTTCCTATAACAATCTGTCCTTGAGGTACAGTATTTATTTCTATACCTGAAGAGCGGATCAGTTTCATGCCACAAACAATTAATTCTGCTTTGACTTTTTTCATTGCCTCATAGAGCCGGAGAAGATACTCACCATCGATTGTATCATCACTATCAATAAATGCGATATATGTCCCCGATGCAAGTTCTATTCCCAAATTGCGCGCGATGGATACTCCTGAATTTGCAGTATGAAACACCTTAAATCTACTATCACGACTAGCATATAAATCGCAAATCCTACTACTTTGATCGGTAGAGCCATCATCAATAAGCAAACACTCCCAATCTTTGAACTGTTGTGTAATCACAGAATTCAGGCAGTCTTCCAGATATGCTTCAGTATTATAAACGGGTATTATAACCGATATTTCCATACTCACTCAAGTTAAATATGCTATAATTAAATTCCCTTTTTGAATGAGTCACTACCTTAATTATCAATTATTCTATATATTTCATTCATTGGACGTTCTAGCGAAAAACGGTTGCCTCCTTTTATTGCTCTGGCTGTATATTTTGCTGTCAATTCTGGGTTCTCCAATATATTTCTCATCCCGTTTAACAAAGCAACATCCTCATTGTCAACGATAACACCCCATTGATTATATTCTCCAAGAAGTTGTGTCATTTCTGCACACATGACACTGACGACCGGAGTTTCCAAAATCAAGGCCTCAGCTACAACCAAACCATATCCTTCGTAACGTGATGAAAATACAAACCAATCTGCCGCTTTTATGTAAGGATATGGATTACTTTGATACCCCAATAATTTAACGATTCCTTCAAGTTTCCATTCTTGGATTAAATCTTCCAGACGTTTTCTTTCCGGACCTTCACCTACTATCCATAAATTGAGGCTAAAACCCTCAGTAACTAATTTTCCGATAATAGGAATCAATCTATCATATCCTTTTTGTGGAACTAGTCGTCCCACCGATATAAAAACCAGACCCTTTTTTTCTTTATCGACGGTGAAGAGGGAAGCCTCTTTTTTTATCTTATTGATATCTATAGGGTTATATATAACTATCGACTTATGCGAAAATAATTCTTCAACAGAACTTTGTACACTCTTTGAGACGGAAACTATTTCGTCGAAAAATGAATAACACTTGATTTGTTCGTTCATAGACCGGAATGCGATGTCTGTCCACGGATATAATTTCAAATCAATATGAACCCATGCTATTTTTTTAGTGGAGCGCCCCCCACTGACAATTCTTGTAGCATATCCTTCTATAAAAGCAATCTCAACATCAAATTTATCTCTTAAATAGAGCATCCTGAATATGTGTGGAGAAAAATTATCATATACAATAAGATTGATTTTATTATATATTTTAGCTAAAATCCAACCTACTTTTGATCGTTTTTTTTCTGCATTCTTAAGGATACTTATATATTTAATATCAGTGGGATAAAACTCATTATTAATATCTTCCTCTCTGTGATTAATAAGCGTAATATCGTATTTCCGTCTGTCGAAATTATCCAGAAATACCTGTAATACCCTCTCTGCTCCTCCACCATATAGCCCATTAACAACAAAGGCAATATCTTTCTTTTTCATCCTAACAATTCTTCTATAGGTCTCATTAATGATGAAATCTTAAAATCGTCACTTCTTATTTTTACTTTTTGGGCCAATTCAGTGAGATAATCTCGATCATATATAATCCTCTTTAATGGTTCGAGCAAAGCCATATCTTCATTTTCCACTATGACTCCATAAATGTTATCACCTAAAAGCTCTTTCATCCCTGAACATAGAGTTGTTATTACAGGGATACCCAAAATTACAGCTTCCATAACAACTGTACTATATCCTTCGCATCGTGATGAACAAACAAAGAGGTCACAAGTTACAATGTACGGATACGGGTTAGGTATAAATCCATACAGTTTTATATAATCATTCAGATTATTTTTATCAATATAATCCTCCAACGTTTGCCTCTCTGGCCCGTCTCCCAATATCCATAATTCAAAATTAAGTTCTTCGATTTTAAGTTCATTGATTACTTTCATCAATCGATCATATCCTTTTTGCTCGACAAGGCGCCCGATAGTAATCATACGAAATTTGCTTTTCGTAGGCGAAAGGACTTCTTCTTTGGACTTACTGATAATCTCGTCACGATCGATGGGGTTATAAATAGTATCCGCTTCTATACCAAACTTCATTTTAACTGATTGTTTGACAGCCTCTGAGACACATATTATTTTGTTATATTTTAAGTATGTTTTCTTCTCTTCCTCTATCGAAAAATAGACTTGACATTGAGTCCACGGATTAACTACCATATCTGTATGTACCCACGCAACCTTCCTCTTATTAGAGGAATTTGCAAGTAGTTTTGTTGCAAAACCTTCACAGAAAGCCACTTCCACATCGTTCCCTTTTGGTATAAACAGGTTATAAACTACCCATAAAGGTAGATAGAAATAGATTAAATGATATAAAACACTATATACAAATCGATTACGTGTAGTTATTAAAGGTTTAAATTTCACATATCGACTAATCTGATCCACATATACTCCGTTTGCTATTACAGTAGCTACAGTTATATCGAATTTATCCTTATTTATATTATTTATAATTGTAGATAGTGCTTTTTCTGCTCCACCAGCGGCTAGTGATTCGATAAAAAACAACACTTTTATTCTTTGTTCCATCCCTTTTGATTCTTATAAGCAAAAGCTTTAATAAAAAAGCATTTCATTTTTCTAATAAACCATAAATAGCGCTGACATATTGGCAACCATAATTTACTTTTAATAAAGAAACGACGCTTTTTGCAGTCTGTTATTTTACCATCAGGGCTAATAATATACTCTACGATACCTACTATATTCCCCTCCTCAACATGTTCTCTAACCGATGGTAGATTATCACCTTGAAATACTAATTGATTTCCATTAACTAATTTAAGACGATGTAATATATATTTATTTTCATATTCAAAAAGAGCTATACTACCAACCTGCAAATATTGCTTCTGATAAGGTATTAATACTACTTTATGCTTACCATTTAATAATGTCGGATACATACTAGTCCCTTTGATTCTCAGTTCTACCGAATTACCTGAATCAATAATATGCTTAACATTCGTAAAGAACATGTTGTTAGGAATTTCTCTCACAGCCATATAGATCAATATATTATGGAAGATGCAATCTCTGCAGCTTGCTTATTTGGGAGACACTTTAATTCGTAGACGGGCGTCTCTTTTAGGATTGAATCCGTTATCTGAATCATTTTTTCAGAAAATAGGACATCGTATGCTAAAAAAGGCGGAAAAGATGGGTATATAATTCCGATAGAATTTAACTTATCTGAGCGACTTATTTTATTCTCTGGATATTGCCTCAGTCTCACCACTGCTTTTAACGGAATTATCTCTTGTCGATAACAATGGGTTTTACCACTCCATGGAGAACCGCAAACGAATATTTTATCGTTTTTGACGCGCAACAGTGGCGAATCGTCATTCAGTAAGTAAGTATTTTCAATATATTGTAACCATAATCTGGTATGTGTACTTTTACCTGTTCCTGACTCACCTAGAAATAGAACCGCCTCCTGATCTTTAACTATGGTCGATGCATGTATTGGAAGTACTTTTTCTCTTATCATTGGCAAAGAGAACGCAATCCACATAGCATATTTGATATACATTTCACAGCTACAAGACGACATGTAAACTTTATTGCCATATGGACTGTATATAATACTTACGATTTTACAACCATTTTGCTGACGCATTTCATAGAGATATCCTTCTTTACAGATCGAAAATGAATGTTCTATATCTAATACTTTAAAACAATAAATATGGCAAATTTCTGAAAGGTAAGCAACATCTACATCCTGATCCAGATGAATAAAAATATCGATATTAGTTTCACTTTGATCATTGGTTTCAAACACGTCAAAACCTGGTAAATTAGCGACTTGCTGGATGGAACGTGCTCCGGTCAGAAGGACTTTTAATCCAGCAATTGAGTATGTCTTTCTCTTCATTTCTATTATTTGCTAATCTAAAAATTTCATCTTGGCTTTAGCAAGTAGACAAAATAACTTTTGAGTTCAGGCAGTAAAAATTCTGTAATGCTTACCTTACCCAAATATTTTTTATATATATTATTTCTGAGGAAAAAATAGCGTAATACATCGAAAACAGGAATATGTCTTTTGGTTCTTACTCTGTAACGCATAATAATTTTCAAGATAAACTTTTCAGTTGTTTTCTTTCCTCTTTCTGGATTTATGAAATAGGGTCTGAATCCAAGATTGTCAGCACATAAATAGTTGATATGACATACAAATTTTTCTAGTCCTAATTCTGTTATTTGAGAAGAAAGCAACTCACTATCAATACATTTTTCGTACTTACTGAAAAATATCATCCAGTCACACATCTGTCGAATGCTTATATCCAAACAACAAAAATGTCTGAAGGTATGGCCTATTAAAAAAAGAGCAGCCGCCTGTGGTGGTAGCTGATAAATATTATTCCATTTTATAGGCAGAAAACTATCCTCTGAGAGCATCCCTTTAAGAATGGCCTCCATTCTTTTATACAATTGGCTTTCTCTTTGAAATTCCAAAATGGTGTCGAAGAATGTATAATGATTCTCGACCGGTACACCGTCTATAATAAATGTTGAATGTTTCTTTATTTCTCTCTTTTTTTTTATTCCAAGAGATGAAAGCAAATTATTAGCAAGTTTGGGCTTATTAAAAAAATAAATATCTATATCGCCACTTTCCCTATAATATGGAACAGGATATAATTCGGATATGGTGATCCCTTTGATTATAAGTAGATTTATATCATTCTCAGATAGTAAACTCGATAATTTTGCAATAATATTATTATAATGGTCGTACCGCTCACGACCTTTCACCAGGTTTACACACCAACGCAATTTTAGGTTACGGGGCGGTTGTAATTCTTTAGGCAAGTATTGTAAACCGCTGTAGCACAACAATAACACTCCCTGCCTCACAGAAAGGTCAAACAATTGCTCCCAATCGTTACTATCTGCGTCAGTAAATACTGAAAAATAAGAATCTATCTCGTTTCTATCAATATTCTGGCCCAACCGAAGGAGTGAAAATAACATATCTGTTAGATTTGCCATTACTGTTCTATAAGCCTGTTTCGAATCAGTATATCAATCCAGTTAACAGCATCTTTAATAGCCAATTCTTTCTCTATATCAAATTCATCGACAAGAGTTTCAGCTATTTCTTCTGATGTAAACTCCTTATTCTCATATATTCTCCATAATAAAAGAGATGTATCATTGAACGACACTATTTTGGTGGTGTCAACGCCATATGTACCTTGTAAAAGAATAATATTTTCTCCTCCCACAAATTGTACTTTAAAACCTTTACGAATTCTCATTTTAATAAAATTAGATAGAATTATAAAGGATCACAATTCTATAGAAGCAAATGTGATCCTTTATATGTGGAATCAGGGTAATTCTTATTCGACAATTTTTTTATAATCGAAATTCAAAATATTTAATCCGGCCGGATTCAATTTTGACGCTGATGCACTACCCTCTAGTTTCAATTGTAATACTCCCGCCAAATCATAGAAACAAATACTTGCTTTATAGTTGAAAGCGTCTTCGGTAGGATGAGCAAATATTGGAATAGCAAAAGAGCCTAATAATTTATACTCATCCATCAGATCTTTTATAGTACGCTCTTGCATATTCATAGTAGTAGAAATAATATTTGTTTTCTCACCTACGCCTAATATACATTCATTCAGATCCTCAACGGAGGAAGTTGGACTTAACAAATTCAGATCAAACTCTATTTTTTTATAAAAAGGAGTTGAACCTATTGCTTCAACCACAAATACTACCCTATTGATGATCCTATTCAAATACTCTAAATCTTGAGGATTTCTTAGACTAACCCGACCTTCAATCATACTAGCCAAATGATAGAATTGAACTAATTTAGAAGCTGTTTTATCTTCAGCATCAAACTTAAAGGGCATTGCCACCATAGGACAATACGAACCAAATATAGCCGAATTATTAGTTATGCCATCTTCTGTTATTACAAGATTGTCTCTTTCTATAACAAGAATATGGCCATTTTTCAATGTCGTTTCTGCTTTTTTAGGAATATAGTATGCTCTATAGACCTGATTACCTTGCCCAGATTTTAATCTTCCGGTAAATTCAGCCGAACTTTTAGGGGTTTCAGCCGCATAAGAGAATAGTTGATCTACACCATCAACATCAAGTATCCTTACTTGATCATCAATATTCCAACTAGTAGCTCCTCCGGGAGCGACTATACTTTTGGGATTCCCAGATTGAGTACCGATTGTTACATTTACATAACCATCCGAAGAGGTCTCAATTTCGTCACTTCCCGAACACGACCATAAACCGATTATCAATACCAATGCGGCAAATATTACTTTTTTCATCATTTTTTCTGTTTTGTAGTCATACTTAAGTTAAAAATCTCCCATTGTACTACCTCCATCTCCATTACCGAAGCTATTTGTAGTAAAATCATTTGCAGCTCCTTTTATTTCCACAGACATAGCAAAGCCTTCTTCCACATCTACCTCAATAACTTCTATAAGAGGAGATATATACTCTTTTCTTACTTTTTTCTCATTGTTTCTCATTTTTCTTTTTTTTAGTGTTAATATTATACGTAAAATGATTGAATCTGATTTGATTATAAATTACAGATCACTTTTTATCATGTTCAACATAGCCATAACCATAGCCATAACCATATCTTTGCCCACAAGAGTTTATGCCATAAATTGACTTTTTATTGAAGCTGACAGCGTTTAAAATAAGCATTACCGATTCTAAACTACCTTCCTTAACTATATCATTCAAGGTATCCAGAGTAGAGAACTTGGTGTAGTCTGATCTTACAATATATAAAGTACAATCAGCGTATTTACTAATAATAAATCCACTGGAAACCATTAAAAGTGGAGCAGAATCAATTATAATATAGTCATATTCATTGCGCAATCCATCCAAAGTTTTCTCAAACAATGGAAGAGATAGTAATTCGCTCGGATTTAAAGGCATAGGACCTGCAGGGATGATATCTAGATTTTGAGTACTCTCATGAGTGCTTATGACTTGATGTATGTCTTCCACCGTTCCTGCCAAATATGTAGATAGCCCCATTTTATCACTACTTATTCCTAGATATTTGCTAAGTGCCGGCTTATGTAGGTCTGCTCCGACCAATAAGACTTTTTTCCCTAAATATGCTAAGGACAAAGACATATTAATAGATACAAAACTTTTTCCCTCCCATGGGACAGAGGAAGAAACCTGAAGAACTAAACCTCCTTGTTTTTTCTTTTTAATAGCAAAGTTATCCAATTTGGTTCGCAACATACGGAAACTCTCGGTAAGGGGATCACGCCCCATAGCCGTTATTATATGGGCTTTCATCGGAGATTTTCTATTCTTCAAGGCAGAAGGAATAACTCCTAACAACGGAATGTTAGTTCGCTCAGCAATATCTTTTTCAAAAAGAATCTTACTACGAAATACGTTCATGATCAGTATAATAGTTGAAGGTACCAGAACTGCTATAATTAATGCAAGTACATAAATATCCCCCCCCTTGGGATATATTGGAAAATTAGGTCCAAAAGCTTTATCTACAACATATGCCTGGTTAGACAACGACGATAACATAAGTAATGCTTCTTCTCTTTTCTGTTGTAAAAGAATATAAAGCGGTTCTTTTACTTGTTGTAAACGTGACATTCGCGTTAGAGCCAGTTGCTTGGAAGGCATGGCAACTAAGTCGCGCTGATTTAAATATTTTTGTCTGGTGGTAGATTGTAACTGAAGTTTATAACCAGCTTCCAGATTATCTATTGATTGCTTAATATTTCCCCTCAAAGCAATTAATAAATCGTTAATCACCTGAACTCTAGGATTGTTTTCGCTAGATACTGCTAACAACTGATTTCTATCAACAATGTATTGATTATACTGTGAAATTGAGGAATTTAGAGTACCATCAGTAATTCCTATATTAGCGGGAATAAGCTCAAAAACATTATTGTCAAAGGATTTTTTTATATTAGCTAAAAGATTGAGTTGCAATTGTAGTTCATTCGAACGTTCTTTATATCCATGATCCGAGGTCATTGCCAGTTGAGATTGCGATCCGAGGTCAACTAATTCATTTGCTGTTCGGTATTTGGCAAACGACCCTTCAACTTCTTTCAGTTCATCCTCCAATCCCATGATGCGTTCGTCAAGAAATGATATTGTTCCTAGAATACTCTGACTATCGTTTTCCTTAGTCAGAATATTATATTCATCTACTAACATATTCAGAATATCCTCTATTCGTTTAGGCTCTCTTCCTTTTAATGAAATAGTCAATGCATCTGGTGGTTGAACCGAAGAGATTATTTCTAAAGATCCGCTTAATGATCTTGCTGCATTCTCTACCCCTGAACGAGTGATACGCATCTGACCTGTCAGTTTGGAAATATCGATATTTTCTTGTGCGGTTATATTGAAACTGCCTATCGATGTGTTAATAATCTCTCCAAAATTAATTTTTTTGACAAATAATGATGCAGGTTCGTCATTGATAAACAATGAGTCTATAATTATTTCTTTTCCTCCGGAAAATGTTATTTCCAGATTGATATTCGTCTTTTCATAATCTGCTTTAGGACTAAATGAGAACTCAATAGGAGAGTCCTTATATAGCTCTGTATCAATAAAGCGACCTATACTAAAATACCTCACATTAAAGTTGCCGAGTTCGACAACTCGGCTCATCAGCTTTGTCGATTTGAATATAAATATCTGATTGTCGGAATTTGATTTATTTCCTACGCCTAGAGTATTAGATACTAATTGATAATTATCGGTATATTGAGTTTGCTGATTCTTGAGAACCACTGTAATATTCTTTTTATAGATTGGTGTAGTATACCGAATATAAAAATAGGCTCCCATCAGACATAATAGTATAGACACGAGAAATACATACTTCATATTCCATAGAATAATACCGATTCTACGAAAATCTACTTTTATAACTCCTCCCTTTTCGTTCAAAAATTCTCTATCAGTCATGTTTTTCTCAAAATGTTTTTATTAATTTAGAATCAAAGCTATTGTTGATATCACTATTCCTATAGTAGAAGCAATCAATGGAATGATAGAAGATTGACTCGATCCTGAAAATGAACGAGAAGAAGTAGGTGCTACATAAATAACATCGTTCTGACACAAGTAAAAATGTGGAGATGATAGGATATCTGATTTTCGAAGATCAATTTTAATATGTTCGTAAGTACCATTTATCTCACGGATTAGTAATACATTATCTCTTTTTCCTCCAAGAGTGAGATCGCCTGCCAAACCCAAAGCTTGCAGGATTGTTGTTCTTTCACTTGGCATAACATAAGTACCCGGAGTACGTACCTCTCCTAAGATTGTTACTTTATAATTCACAAAAGATGTATTAACTACAGGTTTCTTCACATCTTTGGATATCATTGCGGTAAGCCAATTGGATAGTTCCCGCAGAGTAAGTCCTTCCACTTTTAGTCTTCCCAATATAGGAAAAGTAATATTACCTTCTATATCAACTGAATAAACAGACGGATCACTATTATAAGGCGCAACAACATCTTTGTTCAAAGCTGAGACAATAATGTTAATCATATCGTCTTTTTTTATCTTCGGCTCGTAATTATGATAAGCTTTAAGATTTTCTCTCCCAACCTTGTCAATATCCTGAAAATAAACAACATTTCTGGACGAACAAGAGCTAAGTAAAATGGCAATAAGTATTCCTATTAATAATTTAGATAGAATTTCCATAATTCATTTTTATAATTTATCCGTTTAAATTTTTAGAAGAAAGTATATAAGTGGTTATCTATATATGTTTTATCTCGTTGATCGAAGTAAGACCGACTTGCCTGCTTAATTTTTCTGTTCCTTTATCGCATATGTATTTTTTCAACTCTGTCACGACTTTTTCTACATCTTTATTTGTTAATGCAGGGCTCGAAGGTAAACAGAGTCCATTACGGAAAAGCCGCTCAGATGTACCATCAATATATGCAGGACACGAATCGAATACAGGTTGCATATGTAACGGTTTCCAAAGTAGGCGTGATTCGATATCAACAGAATCCAAATACAAGCGAATATCATTTACAGTTACGCCTAATACTGTATCGTCAATAATAATACAGGTCAGCCAATAGTTAGAATTAAACATCTTGTCTCGACATTGCATAACATATACACCTTCTACATCGGCAAATAATTCCGAATATAGGGAGTTAATCTCTCGTCTTCGAGACAAAAACTGAGGTAATACTTCCATCTGCCCCCGACCTATTCCTGCACAAATATTACTTAGTCTATAATTGTAACCTATCTTTTCATGATAATAATAAGGCCTGTTTTCTTTTGCCTGAGTGGCAAGAAAAACAGTCTCCTTTGCCTGTTCGGCTCTTTTACAAATTAGAGCACCTCCACCCGAAGTAGTTATAATTTTATTCCCATTGAAGGACAACACCCCAAATGCTCCAAAAGTGCCACATTTACGCCCCTTATATTCAGATCCTAACGCCTCTGCGGCATCTTCTATTATTGGGATATTGTATTGTGATGCAATAATAAGAATCTCATCCATTTTTACAGGCATACCATAAAGATCTACTATTATAATTGCTTTGGGATATTTTCCCGTCTTCATTTTTCTGTCAAGAATAGCTTTCTCCAGTAGTATAGGTGAAATATTCCATGTATCAATTTCGCTATCTACAAATATGGGCATAGCACACTGATATACAATGGGATTAGCAGATGCAGAGAAGGTAAATGACTGACATATGACCTCATCTCCAGCACCTATTCCTAATTGGATCAAAGCCAGATGAATGGCAGCTGTTCCGCTACTAAGGGCTACAACATGACATTCCTGATTAAGAAAACTCTCAATATCTTTCTCAAATCCTGTTACATTTGGCCCTAATGGAGTCACCCAATTTTTTTCAAAAGCATCATTAATATACTGCTGTTCGCTACCACCCATCTGAGCGATAGACAACCATATTTTTTTTGATTCCATTTACTTGATTATTTTAGCTGGTACTCCTGCTACGGTTCTTCTCGACTCGACGTCCTTTGTCAGCATTGCTTGACCTCCTATGGTACTGCAACTCCCTATTTTTATTTTTTGTATAGAACAACATCCTATACCCAAATTAGCTTTCTCTTCTATTTGTGTAAATCCAGCAAGATTAACACCGGGAGCCAACGTGCTGAATTGTCCAATTATAACATTATGCCCAACCGAGCATCCGGCATTAATGGTTACAAAATCACCTATTTCGGTCTCAAAATCGACTAAACTATTCGGATAGATTAAAACTCCATGACCGATCTTCACTCCTTTTGACAACCAGGTATTAGGGGATATAAAATTGGGATATTCTACTCCGTAAGGTTTCAGTTTTTCAGCGACTGCTTCTTTCGCAACCGGGGAGCTTATAGCTATAACTATACATAATTCATCTGTTGTATTTGATTGTAAATAGTCTATGTCAAATATTGGTAGTCCACAAAATTCTTTTCCCACTTTACTTATATCCTCATCGATAAAACCCAGAAGATTATATTCACTATCAAACATTTCTATATTATATACAATGAATTTGCCAAGGTCGCCAGCCCCAAAAACAATTAAGTTTCTCATGTAATTTTATTGTATTGTGTTCTGTATATTATTCCGTTTTATATTAGATCCTTTGATACATAAAAAAGATCTTTACATAGCTACTTATTGCAAATCTGAACGAGATTGCTGACAATATATATCGAAAGGAATCATTGTTATACTCTTATGAGAGTTAATCCCATCCCGAATCACTATTTTTTGTATTGTCATCCATATAATCTTGATATCTAATTTAAAATTCAAATTCTTGATATACCAGATATCGTATTCAAATTTTTGCTCCCATGAAATAGCATTACGCCCATTTACCTGTGCCCATCCTGTTATTCCCGGTCGCACTTTATGCCGACAAGCCTGTTGAGGCGTATATAATGGAAGATATTCCTTTAATAACGGGCGTGGACCGATAAAGCTCATATGGCCGAATAACACATTTATCATCTGTGGAAGTTCATCTATGGATGTCGACCTTACAAATCGCCCCAGTTTATGAATCCTCTCCGAATCGGGCAATAACCGTCCATCGTTGCCCCGCTTATCATTCATTGTTTTGAATTTAACTATTCTAAATACTTTGCCATCCTTTCCCGGCCTACACTGAAAAAAGAAAGGAGTACCATAATTGGATATGGCTAAGAGTATTCCTATACATAACAATAGAGGTAGCAATAGAACAAGCCCGACAATAGCACCTACGATGTCAAAAATCCGTTTAAGAAACTTATGATACATTTTGATAAAATTGTAATAATGCATTCCATACATTCTGTTGCGAGAATTTCTCAGCAATATGTACTCTGGCATTCATACCCATTTTCTTTCTTAACGTAGCATCTTCCGCTAGCAATTTCATAGCTTCATAGAGTTGATCTATATTATGAGGTTCGATGAGCAATCCGGTCACTCCATTGATAATAATCTCATTGCATCCACAAATATTCGTTGCTATAGAAGGAAGCCCCATAGCTCCGGCCTGAATAGGAGTATTGGGGAAGCCCTCCCGGTGAGAGGGAAATACGAAAACATCCGCATCTGCAAGATATGGGCGAATATCATCTTTAAATCCGACGCTTATTACCCCATTCCCTTGCCTGATCCATTCCATGCAACTATCGCTCAATGGATTCAGCTCCTGTTCAAAAGGACCAACAAGGATCAACTCTGCATTATCCAACCGTTGAAAAGCTTCTTTTAATTCTTCTATCCCTTTATCGCGTACAATTCTCCCAACAAAGACAAAACGTGTAACAGTATTATCTGACTCTTTAAAAGCGGGCTTAAAATATTCTAAATCTACACCATTGATATTACCGTTGGCTAAAACGTTCGATAACTTGTAAGCTTTACAATTATTTATGAGTTTTTTTCTTATACCTTCCCCTTCCGGAATAACATATGTGGCAGCAATACAAGTCAATCGATCCATTGTTTCAAGTAATTTACTCATATATCCTTTCTCCCAAGGAAAAATAAGCCCTGTAAATGTATGTATTCTCACAGGCACTCTCGCAAAGCGGGCCGCAACCATAGAGAGTAATCCTGCCTTAGGAGTCAATGAATGCACTATATACGGCTTCTCTTTGCGAAAAAGCATATATAGATTAATTAGAGCAATCAAATCCCTAAATGGTGAGATCCTACGTTCTATACGAAGCTCAATTGTACGTATTTGTTCGCGATCTGATATTTTCTTATGCATATCTTTGTCCGGTGACGCAACTCCTACGACTTCATAGTAATTATTTAAAAATCGAAGTTGCCCGCGCAATAATATATCAAGTGAAATAGGTGCAGCCGCCACACGCATTATTTTTTTCATCAACTCAGAAATACTAGGTAAAACGTGTATAAGTATGAAATCATCACAATATACCCAATCTTTATAGGCTGATCATCCCAGAATTTTTTCATAAAGAATGGATACATCAATACTAATGGGATTAGAAACCAGGATATTTGTGCAAATCGATTTGAAAAACTGGCTCTGATTACAATAATCCAAAATGCATTGGTTATTAAATAGATATTAAATAACCATATATAAAATTTATCTGTATATTCCTTTTCGACTATAAAGTAATATCCAACTGCAACAGGGATTGCACTATATAATAAAAAATCCCATCTGAAACCGGTATAACTAAAAGTATCCTCAGTATTATTACCTGAAATATAACTTGCAAAGCGGTCATCCCCTATCAAATTGCTACTTGCTAATAGGTCTGCAACTAAATTGCCCGCGACAAGCGATACAAGAATACAACCCAACCAGATATGAAGATATACTCTAGAGTCTTTAAAGAAAAATGCGATCCCGGCTGCAACAAGTAAGAGATACAAAGATTTATGTATTCCTAATCCCAAAACAGACAATATTACCATTATAGTAATATTCTTTCTAAAACTTAGAGCTAGAATTATTATTGAAGCAGCCATCCCATTACGAATGCCGTTAACTCCGTAACTCCAAAACGTGAACATTCCCATTACGACTATAAATGGTATCAAATAATCTTCTCTGAAAATACGTTTAAATGCCCACCATAATCCCCCTACATATATAGTTGCACAAAATAAAAAGAACATGTGAATATCGCTATATTTTGCAAACCAGTACATTATGGTGTTGAAAACCCATTCTCCGTCTTTGAATATTTGGAATGGAACAATATCCATTTGCAATCTATAAAATGACTGCGCATAGTTTACAGTATCTCCAAAAACAAACGAAATGGGACGCAATCCCATATATAAAATTACTCCGGTGATAACGACATATCCAATGATAGTATTTACTGCTCTTGTCTCCGGTTTAAATAACCTGCCTGAAAAACTTTCGAAAACAGCAACTACAATTAAAGCGAATACCAAATAGTTAAAATAATCAGTATATAAATATATAGGGATACTATCTGTCATATTGGCTTTTGATTCCTATTCAAGACTCATAATTTTATTACATTTATACTGAAATAAAAGATACAGATATAATACAACGCCAAAAGGAATAGCTAGCACCGTCATAAACTTACGAGGTGATTCGGATACAAATCTGCAATTACGACAAATAATACTCGAACTAATATAATGCATCGCTTCAATAAATCTCCGTTTTCCGGACGGATGATTTTTCATAGATTCCTTCCTTATAAACGCGAATCCTCGTGGATTCTTAAAATATTGACGATACATATTCATAGAAGAACCATCTATCTGGTAATCTACATAACATAGTACCTCATTCATTGTTAATAATTCATATTTCAGATCAATAAGTTGATATTTATAACCCAGCCCAACATATTTCTCTCCCTCGAAAATAGGATATTCAGGTACACTTTTTATTATCGATGTACGATAAATTAGTTTCTTATCACCACGTCCACCTCGCATATAAAAGTCTGAGAGAGTTGTCTGAGGTGTTGTAAATTCAGTGCCAATTATCGTTCCATCAAACTTTGCATCAAGTCCCATGATTCCTGCATATTTGTCGGAACCTTCTTTTCTCCATTTATTGATAATAAGTTCTACTGAATTATCGGCAAGATAATCGTCCGAATCTATACACACATTCAATTCGGTATCTATCAGGTTGTAAGCTGTATTATGTGCGCCGTGCATTCCCTGATTATTCTGATAATGATATTCGATAGGAATTTTACGCTCAGCAATCCAACCCGTAACCAGATTACCTGTAGAATCTGTAGAACCATCATCGACTATCAGCCATTTAAAATCTGTCGAAGTCTGACGTAAAAGGCTCTCATAACACAGCTCGATTGTATGAGCACGATTATAAGCAGGTGTAAATATTGTTAGTGTAGGCTTTCTGTTATATATAGATTTTGAAGCCATTTTGCATTTTTATTTATATCAAATCCCATCTTGATAATTTCCTGTGAGCATCTCCTTCGGTTTGGATTTTTAGCCATTTGCAAAGCTTTCTCAGCCCATTCAGCCGCAGATTGATCCAGAGATAAAAAGCTTACTAATTCGGGTATAATTATTCCGTCTTTGGGTATTTTTGTTGAATTTAAAACTTTTAATCCTGAAGCCTGAGCCTCTAGTTGCGCCATTCCCAGACCTTCAAAAAGTGAAGAAAAAACGAATACGTCCATACCTTGCAACAAATCAGGCACATCGGAACGACTTCCCATAAATTTCACTTTATCTTCCAGTTTCAATCGTAATACTTTTTCTTTTACTTTGCTCTCCATATTACCCCCACTGCCTACAAGTACCAATAATGCAGAAGGTTCGCGGCTAACTATTTCTACAAATATGTCTAAAAGAAAAAGATGATTCTTGGCTGGAGAAAAACTAGATACGTTGCCTATAATCAACCGTTGTTCCCAATCATTGCTACTTCTTATTTTTTCTCTTTTTACAGAGTTGAATTCCAAAGAATTTGCATCAATTGCGTTAGGAATAAATATCGCTTTTTTCATTAATTTTCGACCAAATAACCATTTTGCCGAACCTTGCCCACAAGTGAAGTAATGTGTTAAATAAGGACGCATAGCTCGCTTAAGTATATTTCTTATGGGTTTCTTCATATCAAATCCAGAAGGTTCGCTATGAGCATGTGCCGCTATAAATTTTACACCTCGTTTATGGGCTTCTTTATATATATAATAACCTAATTCGGAACAATGTCCATGTATCATTTCGTATTCAGGATGTAAATCGAAAAAATTGGATACTGCTTCTTTATATGATAAAGTATTAAATATAGTCATTGAAGGAAATCTGAATATTTTACACCCCATACTTTCTATTTCATCTTCATAAACCCCTCTTTCCTCGCGGTGTACAATAAAATCAAAAATGACCTTAGTTCGATCTATCTTTCTAAGATAATTCATTGTCATAGTCTCAGCACCTCCTCTATTAAGGATAGTGAAAAGCATTAATATCCTGAGCGGTTTTTCAACGATATTCGTCTTCCTATTTTTATCTATATGTAATAAGCTCTTCTCCATCAAAAATCTCAAAATCAGAATTGTTGCTTTTGAATTCCGGAACAATTTGTTTCATCATTCGAACTGTACCTATGGCATCTATTTTCTTAGCATATTCCATAAGCTTTGTTACCTGAACCGACAATTTCTTATCATCTATTTTATCAGCTTGGACTATTCTTATTTTTTTATTTTTAGTCATTTGGGTAGATTCAACCTCAGTTAATAATTCTTCATATAGTTTTTCTCCTGGACGAAGGCCCGTATATTCTATTTTTATATCTTCATCCGGAATAAGGCCTGAGAGTAATATCATTTTTCGAGCAAGGTTGTCAATCTTCACCTGTTCACCCATATCAAAGATGAGTATTTCCCCACTTCTTCCCATAGTTGCAGCCTGTAGTACCAATCGACAAGCTTCGGGAATAGTCATAAAATAACGTATCATTTCTGGATGAGTAACCGTGACAGGCCCTCCGCTGGCTATTTGTTTTCTAAATAGAGGAATAACAGACCCGTTACTACCCAATACATTTCCAAAACGAACTGTGATAAATTTAGTGTAGGAAGTCTTATTATTCAAACCTTGTATACACATTTCGGCAATACGTTTTGTAGCACCCATTACACTAGTAGGGTTCACCGCTTTGTCCGTAGATATCATTATAAATTTCTCAACGTTATTAAGCTGTGAATGACGAGCAATATTTATGGTACCTCCAATGTTGGTCAAAACACCTTCGCAAGGACAATTTTCTATTATTGGAACGTGTTTATAAGCTGCTGCATGAAATACAAAATCAGGTTTATTCTGTTCAAATACATTTTTAATCTTAGTATTCGAACGAATATCACTCAGTATAAAAGTAATATCGAGATTTGGAAACTGTTTATGCATATCAAGTTCCAAATTATGTAGTGGAGTTTCAGCAATATCTAATAAGATTAACCTCTTCACTCCAAAGCGTGCCAGCTGTACGGAGATTTCGCGTCCGATAGAACCAGCAGCACCAGTTACCAATACAACCTTTTCACTTACTTCCTCGGATACAGCCTCTACATCTATTATTATCTCATCTCGTTGCAGAAGATCTTCTATATCAATGTTTTTTATTTGTTGTGTATTCGGTTTATCCAAAGGATGTATTTCGCCTCCTATCAGCATCTGTATATTATGTTCCATACATTTATAAACCAATTTGTTTCGTTCTATATTAAAATCGGTATAATTGGTAAATATTATATGGGTTATATTTTGTTTTATGGAAAGTAAAAACTTATCTAAATCCCCATCCCATGTATAAACTCTTAGTCCGGCTATTTTAAATCCCTTCTTTCGATGTATCCGGCTTAAGATCCCCACTACTCTGTATGGAATGTCCTCATTATTATTTATCTGAGATGCAAATAGTGCTGCATAATCACTATCTCCGTAAACTAACACATTATTCGTCGGTTTATTATCCCTAGATAATGAATAAATATTCACGATAAAAACACGGTAAGAGATCATAAAAAATGACGATATAAGGAAGTCCAGCATACCGCAAATAATGGCATATTCGATATTTAATATCCTTTGTTCTATGGTAACTAATGATAGCAATAAACATTTAATTATCAACAAGAAGAATATCCCATTTAGTTCCCTGAGTGTTGAAAACCTTATTATTGTTTTATACGATTTAGATAAAAAGAATAAGAGTGTAGAAACGATAACAGATAAAACTACAATGTGACCTACAGACTCCATTATGTTGTTTTTACCATGTATAAATCCAATAAGCCATAAAGCACACAGTGTGCCGATAGAAGATAGCACTAGGTCAAGGACAAATACAATACCCCGATTCAGGTAACCTAAATTACGCAGTTTATCTCTATAATATGTTGAGATAGAAAGAAAATTTCTTTTTAGTAATAACATTCTTTTTGATCTAGTATTAAGAAGGCGTTCAAACTCGTTTAATTCGCTGTTTTACTCAGCATGTCGGCATCGACTACTAATTTGAAAGTGGCAATTCCGTCAAGCTTCACAAGCATCCTGCAATTTTTTTTATCAGCACGGATCAATTCTCCTTCAATGCCTTTCAAACACCCATCAACTACTAGTACATGATCTCCCTTTTCGAATGTTTCACTCAGAGTATAATCTACATTACTTTCACAGATCAATTTAAAACTATCCATCTGTTTTTGTGGCACAACAAGCAGTCCTTTACCATCTATAGACTTCAGATATGTGATACTAATCCCATAATCATTGGCTATTGACATGCCTGTATAAAAGTCTGTATATATAAAAACAATATTAGGAATAACAGGCGCCCAGACTTCAACCGTTCGATCTTTACGTTTACGGATTTCTTTTCGAAATGGAATATAATTCTCTACTCCGAGTTGCTCCAATTTTCTTTTAATTGATTTTTCCTGATTGTGCCTTACACGAGCTGCAAACCACACATTCGATTTGTAATATAACATTTGAGGAGTTGTTAAACAGTAAAATTTGTTAAGGTATTCTATCAGTCATCATTCCTAAAGAAGAAGACTGTTGCATTTAAATATAGGAAATACTTCTTTTTATCTGAAAAAATTGATTGTTAGTTTCGATGTTGTATTTTTAATTATTTAATTAAAAAGCAAAAGCTTCGCTATTGAAAGATACAAGAGTTCTCTTCCAAAAATAAAATATTCTCAAGCTTTTCTAGAGTTTCAGAATAGCATGAATATACACATGTATAGGACAATCTTCAAATCAAAAACTTATTGTATAACTAGTTTCATGTAAATATTGCAAAAAAACATCAAACAATAATTTCATAAAGCTCCTATAAACTTAAATGAATACATCTAATAAAAAACGACCTTCTTTTTGCCTGTTTTAATTAGATGAATATTCATTGTTCAAAGATAGAGTATTTAGAAAAATAATACTGAAATAAACACACCCATGTTTTTCATGAAACACGCCAACATTTTCAGAAATTACGCCAACATTTTCAGAAATCACATTTTTCTTAAATAAAACGAGGGATTACATTAAACTTTACATAAGACATCAACTACATTGTTGAATTTTATCAACAATATTCTTTTCAATTGAATCTGCAAGCAAAGGCTTAGTATTCCATTCCTATAGTCATTATTGGAGTAAGTAACAATATTTAATTTAGGACAAAGAATTATTAATAAATTAAATAAACAGAGAGGTTATTTAATTT
>NZ_JAEPKU010000060.1 GCF_016652235.1 Dysgonomonas sp. Marseille-P4677 | reverse complement strand
GAAAATATATGTAGAAAATATCATAAATTTATAAAGATTCTATTACTTTATAGGTTTTCTTGCTATACCAGCTCCTTTTGATAAAACACTTACTTAGCCCTATCCAGAAACTCATTTTAAAACGATCCCAAGATTTATAGCCAGAGTTAACTTCTCCGAAATAATGTGAATTAGCAATTATATTAAAGTATTTCTTCTTCTGATCCATGCCCCCTTTCAGGTATTCGATATGATGTGTAACCATTCGCGACTTGGGAAAAACGTAAAAACGACCTTCTTTTATATTAGGAACATATGGGTAACCATATCGGATATAACTTGGAACATGTATTGGCATATTCTCTGTTATCCATATAAATCCAGCATTGGTAGTCTGTAAAAAATTAGCAATATGGCACTCCGGGAAAAGTTCAAAATCAAAAATACCGGGATTTTGTTTTATATAGTTTGTCTTTATGATAGCAAAATCTGTAGCCAAAGCATAATACTTATCATACCAATCAGCACTCGCCCATACTGCATGAGAATTCTCGGAAAGTAATCTTGCATATTTGGTAATAATGCTATCATTATAGACCCAAGTATCAGCTTCGAGAATAAGGGTATAATCACAGTCGCCAGGGATATATTTCATCCCCTCCATCAACAACTGAGAATTCCCTTTCCGATGCCCTGCGTTATCCTCAAGAACAACTAATTTATTTATAAGAGCTATCGAGTCGGGCGAAATCTCATATCCGTTCCTCTTCCCATTGCTGACAACAATAATATAATAATCATTTTCGGCCCATGTGTCTGAAATAATCTGAAGATTATATTTTAGGTCTTCTATCCTATCATAGACACGTATAAGAACAGCTAGTTTCATTTAATTCATTTTATATGCCAAGTCTCCAGCCCTTTTTTAGTAAATGAATATGGCTGGACTTTACCTCCAAGCTTTTCTAAAGCTTTAGCCACCCCAAATCTGGTATTAGCAGGACAATAGAAAAACACGTATCCTCCTCCCCCGGCTCCTGAAATCTTACCTCCCAACGCTCCTGCGTCAATCGCCGTTTTATAAATATCTTCAAATAAAGGAGTGGAAATACCATCTGCCATCTCTTTCTTAAAGATCCAGCCTCGATGTAGAATATGACCTATTTCGTCTAAATTACCTTTTAGTATAGCTTCTTTTATTTCATAAGACTGATTCTTGATCTGATGCATCGCTTCAATCGACTTAGCCTTTTCGTTCTTCACATTTTGCTGTTGCTTTTCTATTATATCCCCAGAATTTCGCCCTGTATTGGTATAATAAAGCAGCATATTATTTGACAGCTCATTGATTGTTTCATTTCTAATACGTAAAGGATTCACTATCACTCTATCGTCAGCATAAAACTCCATAAAATTGAAGCCGCCAAAAGCCGCAGCATATTGATCCTGTTTACCTCCGGCTTGCTTCAGATCGGTACGCTCTATAAGATACGCTAAGTATGCCAGATCATATTCGCCAAGAGGTAAGGCCAGCCATTCTGTATATACCCCTAATATTGCTACAGCCAGAGTAGAGGATGTTCCCAATCCTGAACCGAATGGAACTTCAAGTGCACATGTGAGCGTAAATGATAACGGCTTTTTTATAAAATCTTTTACAACACGATTATAAATACCTTTCATCAAATCGGCTTTATCATTCAGTATAGGCAATTGTTCTACCGAATCGAAACAGTATTCTTCATTCGTTTGTGGAATACGAAACACTATTTTATTATCGTCTCGAGGTTCTATATTTGCATATGCGTACAAGCTTATTGTAGCATTCAGAATGCAACCTCCGTATATATCAGAATAAGGTGAAACATCAGTACCGCCACCAGCTAATCCTAATCTAAAGGGAGCCTTACTTCTTATAATCATAATTGGATAATTATTTAGCTTGTAAAATTCTGTACAAACTTATACAGATTTTCGTAATAAGCGTCTATACTATTATATATTTTATGTTCTTTTTTATACTTATCACCCACCAATACTGTAAACATTCCTAACTTATTACCAAAATCTATATCAGACTTACTATTGCCGACAAAGACTGATTTAGAAAAGTCAATAGAAGGGTAATCTCTCTGAGCCTGAAATGCCATTCCTATATTCGGTTTTCTATTGATAGATGTGCTATCTATGTCTGTACAATAGTATATACGACTAATATCACCTCCGTATTTTTTTATTTCTGACAACATATAAGTATGGACTTCATCCAAGTCGGAAAGACTCATTATATTACGTCCGACTCCTCTCTGGTTAGTGATAATAAATATATGATTAAACTTCTTAGATAATATTTTTATAGCGTCTAATACTCCATCGATAAAAACGAACTCTGATATGTTTTTCACATAATCATTAGGTCTTTCTATATTAATTACGCCGTCCCTATCCAAGAATATACATTCATATTGTTTTGGATCATTCATATCGAGCTCTACCTACTTTGTTTTTCTTCTAAAATCCTCATTCGCTTTCTCAAAATCGGATGGGATACCGATGTCTATAAAATAGTCATTTTGTTCACAACCATAAATAGCTAAGGTCTCAACATAAGAGATCAATATATCATTTTCAAATGAAAATTTCTCAGGAAGTTTCAGTCCTGAAAAGATTCGTTTATCTATTATATATACACCTCCATTAATCAGGCCCTCTTTCATGTATTCTTTTTCATTAAAACAAACGATCCTTTGATCTTCATCTAACTCCACAGAGCCGTAACGATCAAAGTCAGTCATTGGCTTTAGAGCTATTGATATTGCGGCCTTTTTCTTTTTATGAAAATCGAATAAAGAACTAGTTTCTATATTAAAAAAAGTATCACCATTGATAACGAAAGCTTCACTCCCCACAACTTTCTCAAACGCAAGTTTTATTGCACCACCAGTGCCTAACGGATATTCTTCTATTACATACGAAGTCTTGAATGAATAGTCCTGCTTTTTGAGCCAATCAATAACAGAATTGGCCTTGTACCCTAACGAGAGGATGATATGATCGAATGACTGAGACGAAAGATATTCGAAAAGATAGTGAAGAAAAGGCTCTCCTGCGACCTCTGCCATACATTTAGGAACATCACTAACTACCGATTGTAAACGTGTACCAAACCCGCCTGCCAATATAATACATTCTTTCATAAGCCTGTTTAAAAACAATTATTAACTTTTCGTCTCTCTCTTCAATCTATTCTCTCGCCTAATAGTCCCCATTGTTTTAACGCCCGAATATTGTTTGGGCATATAAACGTAATATTTATAGAACATAAAATAAAAAAAGAATAAATATAAAATAAGATTGAGGTCTATCCAACCCTTTATATTTAATACTAATGTATACACAAAGATAGTTATAGGAACAAGATTAACAGCCCAATCTTTAGTATAGCTAAGTTTTACAATAAACATCTGGTAAATAAAAAAAGCTAAAGTTCCGGGTATACCCACCCAAAATAGCATGCGAGAGTATCCAACATCAGTGCCATAAAAAACCATTCGCCCACGACCGAATATAAGTGTATGTAAATCCTCCGGAATCAAAAACATTTCATCCAGCCCATCAGAAGAACGGGTTTGCAATTTTCCTGTTTCCATGAAATTTATAAATAGCTCAAAAGCCCAATCAGAAAAACTAGGAAAATAAAACATTGCCAAGGTGTATCCTCCAGCCATCAGGAATATAGCAGAGATAAAGAATGCCCTTGCTTGTTTTTTCTCTGATTTATTGTCCCAGATATACAGAACACCTATCACTGCAAATCCTATTGCAGCACCAATGATCGTCGTACGAGCCATAAACAGCCCTACATAAAAGGTAAAGACATACAAAGCCGCCAATGCAAAAAAGCCTTTATTATCCAGCTTCATTCTCATCAGCAGATAAGATATAAGAATTAATCCTATGCCACTAACCGCCCCTGCTCCAAAGAAGGCAATACCATATCCCATAAGCCTCTGCCTACCACCTTCCTCCATAATTTCCTCTGTATACTCAGCTTGCATTTGAATAGAGAAAAAGAAATCGTGTATGCTCTCATTCATATTCATACCAAAAGTAATAATAGCCTGTAGGCCTATAGCAGCCGCAATATAAAGAAGTAGTGTATTGAATGATGGTCTTTTATGTATCTTATATATCGTGAATATAACTAAATATGCAGAGAAGAACCATGCTATCTGACTTCTTATATACCCGAAAGTATATGGGTCGCTATTATTATTTATCCATCCTGATGTATAAAATACGAAAAGTAATAACAACAAACCGGATATTACCATAAGCACCTCTTTGAAAGGATATTTATGATATGCATACAGACCTAATCCCAACACACCGGATAAAAGGATAAAGGAAGACCCCATCACATCAAGTGCCTGCGGATATATGAAATAAAACATAAGTATCAGCGGCAATAACATTGGTATGATTTGCTTTAACTTTGGCATGCAAACTTATCTGAATACGAGTTTGTAAATAAGGGACTTTTTATATTTGAGTCTAAAAGTACACTTTGTGTAGAGAATAGCAAAATCCCTCGATGTATAATTTTGTTCTTTATATAATGGTGAATCCTTCAATCGTCTTAAAACTCTCAGCCCTAGACGGGAATTAGCACAAAGCCGAAGCCAATGAATAGATAGCATATACTCGAGATATTTCGCATCGCAAAAAGAGTGGTCCTTATTGATTCTCATCAAACTACACATAAGTGACTCACATTTATCCAAGTACTTAAAAGATGAATACAGAGGAACACTTTCAGCTACAGAAGAATATACATCGATAGAATCATCATCAACTGGCAAGCCTAAATGAGAACAATGAATTTTGAATACCTTTTTTTTATTTTCAGTTTGAAGATCTTCATGTATGGTCGACACTTGCGATTCATGTACGCGATAGAGAAGAAGTGGCTCATTTATGTTTGCCACTTTCGTTTTATATATTGCTTTTGACCACAGAGCATAATCTTCTACATGAAGATATTCCTCTTCAAATTTAAGGTTTAGCTCTGTAAAAACACGCTTCCTTATCATTACAGCAGGATGGCAAATACCTGACTTGAACAACATATATCCTCTTAGTTCATTGTCATGTAAAGGACTATGATGAAAATATCGTTTGTTTGGCCTATCTGAACGAAAAGCATAAAACAACGTGCTTACTATATCGTGATCAGGATTATTTAAAAGAAAGTCAACCTCTTTCTCTATTCTTGTAGGCAATGAGATATCATCGGCATCCATACGGGCTATAAATTCACCTTCACAAAAAGTAATTCCTTTATTCAGGGTTCTTATAAGCTTCAGGTTCTCTTCATTCTCAACGATAGATATACGAGTGTCTTTTTTCGCCAGTCGCTCTAATATCTTACCAGTATCATCAGTCGAACAATCGTTGATAGCAATGATTTGTAAGTTTGCATAAGTCTGATTCAAAATCGAATTCATCGACTCCTCAACATATTTTTCAACATTGTAACAAGGCATCAACACCGAAACCAGAGGCTTATTCATCTTTTATTATTTGTACAGATAGTATCAAAGATGGACTTATAGCCATCTATCATTTTTTCAATTGTAAAGTTTGTAAGATATGATTGTCTCGCAGATACCGACATGCTCTTCAAAACATCCGGATCTGAAAGTATGTATCTTATCTTTTCTTCAAATATATCTACATCATTATTAACTGCAAAACCATTTTCACCAGTCAATACTTCAGTCACTCCTCCTACTGCAGATGCTACTACCGGAACGCCATAAGCCAGAGCTTCGAGCAAAGACATTGGCAATCCTTCATAATTTGAAGGGAGAACAAACATATCTGCATACATCAGGTATGAACAAGCTGATTGAGCCTCCCCTAAACAAAATACATTATCCGGTGTATCTAATACTTTATTTTTATTACCAATCCAGACAAAAGCATATTGAGGCATTCGTTTTGCAATATCTAAGAATAGATCAAACTTCTTTTGTTTCGAAATACGGGAAATACACATTACTATCCTAGGATAAGAACGTTTTATTTCACTAAGCTTCTCAACTAAATGATCTTGTAATTTAGTATCCAAAGATAGAGATTGGTCTACAGCACCATTATATATCCTTTCTACATTTTCAGATATCCCTTCTTCTTTCATTGAGTCAACGTCATATTGACTGACTCCGACTATTCTATATGCTTTATTCTTTAAGGCTTTCTCAATAATTAAAAAACGGCGAAATGCTGTTCTTATAGAATCAAACCCATGTACAGTATATACTATTCTTTTACGACTAAAAGCTATGCGTCCCAACACTCCCATCTTTGAGGAATGTAAATGGACAACATCAGGTCTGTATTTAAATCTATAATAGAAAAGCTTCAATAGCAACCCTATATCGCGCCATGAAACTTCTTTCCTATGATTATTTAATTTAATTTTCGTAAAACCGCTTCCGAGAGCGTTCCATGCCTCTCCATCCCCACCATATAAAACAAAAAGTTCATTTTCTGAACTTAAAGATTTAATAAGGTTTGAAACAATCGTCTGAGCCCCTCCATACTCCGAAACTGTTATAATTTGGAATATCTTCATTAATTGTAAAATCTATGTACCGAAATAATCAGCGTAAAGATAATAGTTTTTACCTATATTTTATAAGTCGATAATAGCTTTTATAAATATTCTTAAACTTATTTACGAATATCATGCTATTACAACCATTTTTTTCCAATTGATATAACCGAAGATAGATACAATGAAAAATATAAGAAATAAACAACCCGACATTATATCATGTTGAGCAAACAATAGGATAGCCGAAATTAAATTAGCGGGTATAACAAGCAACCATTGCTCTGCCCACTTACGCGAAATCATCCAAAGAGCGACAATATTTAGTGATGTAGTGACAGCATCTCCTATCGTAATAAAAAATACATTTCCATTAAGCCAGACCAACATATAATAAATCAATCCGGAAATAACTATTATGGCAAATATTATAGGAAGTATATAAGAATTTTGAACATGTGTTATAATTTCATCTCCTGTTTTCTTATCTCGATTACGCATAACCCATACAATCCATCCGTAAATAGAGGCTAAGAAAAAATAGATGTAAATACTCATACTTGCATACAATTCTGTTTTATAGAATATGTATATATAAAATGCAGCCATCACCACACTGGCGGCCCACATCCATACGTTTGCCTTATATTCCAAATAGAGAAATAGTAAACCTATAAATGCTCCGACAATACTGACCCAATTACTTTCTATAAAACTCAGAATTATATCCATGATAATTTTCAAAAAATAAGCGGAGTATCAAATGGTATGGCTAATAAAATGATACTCCGCAAAAAAAACACATTGTATATTAAAAACGATACCGAATTTTCCCCAATAGATTTGCGCCCGCCTGAGGATATAGCCCTTTATAAACTATTTCGGTTCCATCATCAAACTTTACAGTTTCAACCCAAGCATTGGCACTATACTTGATACTGGCAAGATTATTTATAAAGAATTGGAAATCAAACTTACCTATCTTATTTACATCCAGTGTATATGATGCAATCATATCCGTAACTAAATAATCTTGTAAACGATTGTACGGATTTGATGTATTATCATAATACATTTTACCTACATACTTATTGATAAAAGAAAGTGTAAAATCTTCTTTTTCGAATGGTTTAAATGTTATACCAAAACTACTCACAACATTAGGAGAAAATGAAATATCCGTTGATTTATGAAACACCGATATTTGTCCTAGCTTATTCCAATCATCTCTATTATCGTATAAATCGTAATAAACAGTATAATTCTTTATCTTATTTCGGCTCAAGGTCAAATTTCCATCCAGACGCAACCATTCGGTAGGGGTATATGCTAATGATAATTCTACACCTGTACGATAACTATCAGGAACATTTTCCTGCAACTTGTAGCCAACGTCGTTTAGTTTACCAGTTTGTACCAATTGGTCTTTATAATCCATGTAATAAAAATTAGCGCTAAACGAAACAATAGAGTTTGCGTATTTATAACCTAACTCGTAATCATATAATCTTTCAGATCTAATATTACGCGTTTTTCCGCCTTTCAACGATTCTTTCAGATCGGCACGTAATGGCTCTCTATTTGAGATTCCAAACGAACCGTATATTTCATTATAGTTGCTGAACCGGAATGATATTCCTCCTTTAGGATTTACAAAATTATAATAGTTCTTATTTGTCAAATCAGCTAAATCATCATCCAATCCTCTCATACGATAATCTATATATCTTTCCTGCACCTCTGCGAATAAAGACAGATTGTCTACCGGTCTATATTCTGTCTTAAGAAAGACATTCATATCCTGCTTCACCGCTTTATTACGATTCCACTCATAATCATTCGGTATGTTTTGATTCTGTTTTACCCAAAGTAACCTACCATAATGATGCCCATCGTAATAACTATAGGTCGTACCAGCAATTATCCCAAACTTCCCTACTTTATAGTCTAAATTAAAGCTCCCTACATAGAAATCGTTTTGCATTAATTTACGAAGAATCAGGTCTGAGCTTTCATGAGTATTACCATTTATTATTTGGTTACTTAAGCCATAATCTGCAAAACTTTCACCTGTTTTATAGTTTTCATAATAACCATAACCGTTATTATAACTGAGGTTGGCGTTCAATGTCAGGTTATTGGTCAGATACCGGGAATAAATTACCTGCCCTATATTAGAATAATAGTTATCTGTTTCGTTATCGTAATACCTTGTCTTTCCATTATCGTCTTCATATTCCCCGGCCTCATTGTAGCGCCGATCGCTTTCTATCTTACTTGGATCTACTCCAAGCCAGGTAATGCCTGTATGTTGTATACCATTCATATAGATAAGGCGAATCAACTGTTTGTCCGAATAATGAGATAGTGCAGCATATATATTCTTGTGATCTACCTTTCCATTACGAATATAACCATCACTTTTTATATATGAGTAACGCGCATCGACCGACAATCCATTCCTCATTATCCCTGTTCCGGCAGCACCTGTCAATAAAAGTGTATTATATTGTCCGTATGCAGAAGATAAATCTGCGTATGGCTTATTACCTTTTCCGCCTGCCGTCTGCATAGAAATACTCGCTCCAAACGACGCAGTCCCTGATGTTGATGTTCCCACTCCACGTTGCACCTGTAAACTTTGCAATGAATTTGATATATCCGGCAGATTGACCCAATACACTTCCTGACTTTCGGGATTATTAAGAGGCATGCCATTCAATGTTACATTGATCCGACTCGCATCTGTTCCTCTAATCCGAAGAGCAGTATTTCCCACAGCTGTCCCTCCTTCTGTGTAAGACACTACCGAGGGGAGATTTTGCAATATATAAGGAATATTCTTTGTCGCATTATCCTTTTTAATTTCTACTTCACCTAGATTGGAATATGCAATAGGTGCTCCACGACTCACCCTTGTAGCCGAAACAACAACCTCTTCCAATTTAACCAACTTTAGGCTATCTGTTTGTTGTTGTGAATACATAGCTCCTACTCCACTCATAAAAGCACTAAAAGCTAAAAATACCTTTTTCATTTAAATACAAATTTCTATAAGCATAGAGCAATCAAATACAGCCTACACTTCGATGTTAAACAAAAAAGGGGTTTATAAGATGGTTTCCCGATAATTTAAGAATATGCACGTGCGCAATAGCATTCTTCTTTCCCTACGCCGGCATTACCCGGATCAGGTTTAATGGGTGTGATCTCAGCCTGTTATTTTAAGGCACCCCTAAAGATTTCGTGGCAAATATAATCAAACCTTTTTAATAAATAAGTGTTTACTGCTTATAAATTCTTTCTATAAGTAGAATTACTCATGTTACAAAACGCGATTTCCGTAGTCATATGTAATATAAAGATAAATACATACCTTTGTCACTAAAATTAAAATGATATGAAAAGTTATAAATTATTAGCGATAGTTTTTTCCATTGTTACATTATTCATTTTCTCATCTTGTGAGAGCGATCATTACGAATGGAGACGAGGCACACTAAATTTAACCACAGAATTTGATGACGAACCTATATACACAGATAATAGAGGCAGGTTTAATTTTTCATATGATTTGCGCGCCGAAGATATCAAAGGTATAGATACACGTAGATTAGATATTGTTGATGTAGAGTCATATAGTTCCGAAATTTTCCTCTTTAGAGGAGAGCTCTTCAGAGTAGGTGATCTAATAAATATCAGATTGGCAGCCGATGGTGTAAATGGAGTTGGATTAAGAATGATAGTTGTTAACAATAACGGGGGCAGAGAAGCCATGGTCATAGATGAAGACCTTTACTTACTAAAGAGATTTATGGCTGATATGGCATATAGATTAGCTCGCAATGGTCGGCTAGTATTCTACATTGATGGTGAGCTACTTGACATATTCCAACCAACCTATTTCGACTTTGAAGTTGTAAATGATTTTAACTTCGAAATCAGATACTAATGAGCATATGTCGGAGCATAGTTATACATTTTCAGACTATCTCTCCGAGATACAACAAATAGATCAATCCGACCTATCATTAAGAGATAAGTACATCCGTCTGAAGCGATTACTAGAAAGAAGCTGCAAAGAAATCACCTCAAGTGAGTCCTTGCAGTTTCCTTCTTTATTTTCCCGCCTTGTTTATATAGGGCAAAAATACGCACTTCCGAAATCGCTGGAATGGCAGTTACAAAACATACGCATAAAGACTAATTTCCTGCAACAAAGCCAAAAGAATCTGATATCACCCAATCAGTATCAGCAAGGAAAAGAAGCCCTCGAAAGTTTTATCGCATACATAGAAGGAAGTAAATCCAATTTCAACTTCGTAGAAGATATTATTCTTGAAGAAGATACATCTCAATACTCTTCGGAAAGGATACGTGTACAAGTATTAAACATTGATAAAGAAAACCACATTATAGCCTGTCAATCGGATACTGCGCCCAACCAGTTACTAAATGTAAAATATAATACCTCAACCAATGGGGCATTTAATGATACAATCGATAGTTTATGGATTGGAGCACAATTAAATTTGATAGATATCAAAACAGATAATAATGGGAACCTTATTCCCAAAATGTTTGTTCTTGAACCCGACTATTTAATAGACGCTTCTGCAATAGCCGAATGCTTCCAATCTTACGGTAGTTCTCATTTACATTATTTTCGCCGCAAATTCGAACCCAATATAAACAGTCACTATATCCTATTAGGAAATCTTGCAAACTTCTTCCTTGACGAATTGGTATATGCTGAAGATGTACAAAACCTTATCTTTAAGGAGGTATTTTTCAAATCCTTTCAATCGATGCCCTTCGAATACGCTTCTTGTAAAGACATCAGCAACAATACGGATTTTAAAGACTTCATGGCTAGGGCTGAGAACCAATTCAGCAATATAAAAAGGGTAATACTAAATGATATGCCGGCTAACGGATTCGATATATCTGCATGTACTCTCGAACCCTCATTCTTCTGCGAAAAATATGGTTTTCAAGGTCGACTGGACTTGTTACAGCTATCGAATACTCCTGACGGTATTGATCGTATCATTGAGTTGAAATCGGGCAAACCTCCCTACCCTCGCGAAGATGCCACGAAAATTGCCCCAAACCATGAAACTCAAACAGCCATTTATCGTCTGATGATACAAAGTGTGTTCAATAAAGATGCACGACATATATATCCTACTATATTGTATTCTTCGGCTGAAAATGCAGGAGAGAATCTTCGTTTTTCAGCCATCTATCAACAGTTGGAAAAACAGATAATAAATATACGGAATCTGATTGTAGCAACCGAACATAATCTGTATACGGGTGATATTTTAGCAGTAGAGAAAGTTTTCAAAGATCTATTTAATCTGGATAATTACGGACGAGCTCCTCAGTTCTTTATAGATAAATTGATAGAACTTGAGAAAGTATTGAAAGATGCGTCCGAGTTGGAAAAAACCTACGCTTATCGTTATATCAGCTTCATTACGCGTGAACTCTATTTGCAAAAGACAGGTGACGAAAGTTATAACTCATCAATGAGTGTCTCTGCCTTATGGAATACAACATTCGAAGATCGTAAAGATTCACTTGAGTTAATTCCTAATCTCGAAATAGAACATATTGATGATAGCAATAAGGATATGATTATCCGCTTCCGTCGAGAAAATTCGGCTGACTGCGTAAATTTCCGAGAGGGAGAGATTTGCATCCTTTACCCCCGTCAAAACTCAGAGGAATCTGTATTAACCAACCAAATACTTAAAGGAACAGTAGTGGAGATATCCTCTCGTCATATTGTACTACGATTTAGATACAAGCAACGAAACCGTAATTTCTTTTCACAATATAAATATTGGGCTGTAGAGCACGATAAATTGGATCATAGCTATAATGCCATGTATAAAAGCATATTTGCTTTCCTATCAGCACCCAAAGAAAAGAAAACCCTCCTGTTGGGAATACGTCCACCCGAATCTTCATACACAGAGATTCTCGCCGATGACTTTTCTGTAAAACTCAAACAGGATATAGTCATTAATAAGGCCTTGGCAGCCAAAGACTATTTTCTCATAGTAGGCCCTCCCGGAACGGGGAAAACATCTATCTTCGCTCGTAAATTGATAGAACGTCTATATACCAATGAGGATACCAATATCCTTGTCATAGCATATACCAACCGAGCTGTAGACGAACTATGTGCAGCCGTTAGCGAAGCACTGAATGAGGATGAACTAACCTGCGACAAATACATACGTATCGGTTCTGAGCTTTCATGTGGAGAAAATTATCGTCATCGTCTCCTACAGCACATATCCCATAAGGCCGTAAACAGAAAAGAGCTATTGGAAATAATAGCTACTACACGTATTTTTATAGGTACACTTGCTTCTATCGTTGGCAAGCCTGAGCTGTTCGATCTTAAGCATTTCAATGTTGCAATTATTGACGAAGCTTCCCAAATACTGGAGCCTCAAATAATAGGACTTCTTCCTCAATTCGATAAGTTCGTTATGATAGGTGACCACAAACAACTATCAACCATTACCCTGCAAGATGCAAACAAATCGACGGTTGCAGAAGAAGTCTTAAATAACATCGAACTATCTGATTGCCGCGAATCGCTATTCGAAAGGTTATTCCGCCTTTGTCAAAAAGAAGGATGGAAGACAGCATACGATACATTGACATATCATGGACGTATGCACAAGGATATAGCTTCGCTAGTCAACGCTTCTTTTTATAATAATATATTACAAATAGCAACCAAAAGGCAAGAAGAACCTCTTAAGTTTACTATATATAATAATGCAGATAAATACGAATCGCTGATTGCAACTAAGCGAGTAGCCTTTATTCATGCAAGGCAGGCAGACAATACAAACCCTTCTGATAAATTGAATAATAACGAAGCCTGTATTGCTACCTCCATAGCAAAAGCAATATTAAATGTTTACAAAGCGAACAATATTCCTTTTGACTCTCAAAAAACACTTGGTATCATTACTCCATATCGCAATCAGATAGCCTTGATAAGGCAGAAGCTTGAAGAAACAAATATCGGCGAATTAAGACACATTATGGTAGATACTGTTGAGCGTTTTCAAGGCAGTCAGCGTGATGTGATTATATTCTCTTTCTGCTTCAATAAGCCTTATCAGTTAAAGTATTTTACGAATATGAATCGTGAGGGTACTGTCGACCGAAAACTGAATGTTGCACTGACAAGAGCCAGAGAACAACTATTTCTTATTGGAAACGATCAGATATTACAACGAAATACTATTTATAAAGAAATTCTGAATCTTATCGATACTATTCAGTCTTAACATCTCCCTATTTTTAACTAAAAGGTGACAAAGTTGTACACTTTTTTATACTTTTTATCTGAATAAAATATTCCCTTTTGCATAACTGTTTCTTCTTATAGATAAAGGATTAATATTTCAACAAAAAAATAATTTAGTTGAACATTCAACTAAATTATTTTTTTGTTATATCTTTGCATCCGAATTTGGCTACAGCCTATTTATTATTTTATATTTATAAATATTGATTGTATGCTTTTAATATAGAGATATACCTCTGCATACATTCCATTATTAGATTAAGACATGTTGCAAACATTCGTGCATAGCATATTGCAGACACAGTCTTTCTACCGTCAGATTATCCATCGAAAAATACGCGAACATAATATAGATGTAACATTCGAAATGTTACATATTATGCGACGTTTGAACATTGCTGCTAAAGTAAATCAGCAAGAATTGGCAAATCTGACGTATAAAGACAAATCGAGCCTCTCCTATCTTATAAAGAATATGGAAAAACGTGGGCTGGTGAAAAGAGAAGAAGACCCAACCGATAAGAGGAGTAAGCTTGTTTTACTCACTAAAAAGGGAGAAGAACTTCACGATGAAATAAGAATTATTATCGAAAATGTATATAGTGAGATAGAAAAAAATATCAACAAAGAGCATATACAAAAGTGTATCGACTATATGAAAGAATTTACTGAGACAATAAAAGATAATTAAGTGAAACTATATTTAAACATATTCGCAATATTACTCATCACCTCTTTACCAATGATGAGTCAGAATCCATATAAGTTAACTCTCGATGAACTTTTTGAGCGTGGGCTACAAAACAGTATAGCCATACAATCGTCTGTTATAAAAACTCAAATATCGGAAGACAAGGTAAGTCTGGCTAAAAACAAGCAGCTACCTGATATTTCGGTGGGAGGATTATTCGGTTATGTGGGTACCCCTATTATTATGGATAAAGACCTCTCGTTTTTGAAACACTCCGACACTCCTGATTGGAAACAAAATTATCAGCTGACAGCCACACAGCCAATATATCAAGGTGGAAGAATAAAAAACAGCATTGAAAAAGCAAGATTAGAGGAAGAGATGGCAAGATTATCATTACAAAAAGACAAATCAGAGCTGAAGCTATGGCTGATAACAAAATATCTGGATCTTTTCAATCTGTATAAAAAAAGGGAGGTATTTTCTCAAAATATCGAAGAGTCTAAGGTGCGTCTACATGATGTGGAAAGGATGAAAGAGGAGGGTATGATCACAACGAATGATGTTCTACGAAGTAAGCTTGTTCTTACAAATTACGAACTGGCATTTAAAGAAACTGAAAATGATATAGCTATCACTTCTCAGCAATTAGACATTGTCATGGGAATAGATGAAAATACCATACTCGAACCAGATCAGACTGTATTAGGTTCACAGTTGAATATTGGAACAGAGAGTGATTATATCCATCAGGCTTATACACAATATCCTGACCTGAGAATAGCTAAAACAAATATCGCTTTAGCACAAAATAATCTGAAGCTTACAAAGGCTGATTATCTACCCACCTTGTCGTTACAAGCAAGCAATACACTAGCTCGTCCGATACCGAATATATCTCCTGTACAAGATTTATATATGAACGCATGGGGCGTAACATTAAATTTATCTTATCATATATCATCCCTGTTTGATAAAAAAAGAAATACAAGTACAGCTAAACATCAGGTATATTTACAAGAATTGGCGCAAGAGCAACAGAAACAAAATATTCGTACTGAAGTAAAATCTGCATTTGTAAAACACAGAGAAGCACTCGATAGGATAAAAGCACTTGAAGAATCGCTAATACAATCGAAAGAGAATTATCGTATTGTAAAGAATAAGTACTTTAATCAGTTAGCCATACTAACCGATTTATTAGATGCGAATACGGTACAATTAAATGCTGAGTTGCAACTTACAGCAGCCAAAACGAATGCAATATATACATACTACCAACTACAAAAAGTAAGCGGAAATTTATAATTATGGATACAAATAAGTCAGAAATAGAAAAAAAGGAAGAAAAAGAAGCTTACCTAAAACTTAAAAATAAGCGAAGAAGAAACTTGATCCTCAACATTATCAGTATTTTGCTTGCACTAGGCGGTATTGCATGGGGTGCAAACTTTTTCTATCGCTACTACAAATATGAAATAACCAACGATGCTACTATCGAACAATATATTACACCGATCAACGCTCGTGTGGCCGGCTATATTAAAGAGATCAGGTTTACAGAACACCAATGGGTAAACGAAGGAGATACCTTATTGATTATAGACGACAGGGAGTTTTATATAAAACTGATGGATGCGGAGGCTGCTTTATTAGATGCTAAGAGTTCAGCATCAGTACTATCTTCCACCATTACCACAACCTCTACCAATATTGCAGTATCCGATGCTAATATAGAGGAAGCAAAAGCCCGTCTATGGAAAGCTGAGCAAGACCTTAAGCGATATAAAAACCTTATGGACGCCGAATCGGTTTCCCAGCAACAATATGAACAGGTAAAAAGTGAGTATCAGGCTCAAAATGCTCGCTATAATGCATTGCTAAAACAAAGAGACGCTGTAAAATCAACTTCGAACGAAGCTTCAAAGAAGCAAGGAAATGCAGAAGCAACTATTTTACGACGCGAGGCCGATCTGAGCATGGCCAAGCTTAATCTATCATATACTATAATCACAGCCCCTTATAGCGGATATGTAGGCCGACGTACTTTAGAGGTCGGGCAACTGGTACAAGCCGGGCAGACAATTACCAATCTGATTAAAAATGATAATAAATGGATCATTGCTAATTATAGGGAAATGCAAATAGAAAACATTTATATTGGTCAGGAGATCAAGATACGTGTAGATGCTATCAGCAATAAAACATTTAAAGGAATAGTGACCGCAATATCTGAAGCTACCGGATCGAAATACTCGATGCTACCTACCGACAATTCAGCAGGAAACTTCGTGAAAATTCAACAGCGTATTCCTGTACGTATCGAGTTTATAGATATCTCTCCTGAAGATATGAAAAAATTACGGGCAGGTATGATGGTAGTAACCGAAGCAATAAAAGATTAAAGGATGGCAATAATACCTGTAATCCGCACAACAGTCGCCGCCCCTTTTCGAAGCTGGGTACCTACATGGCTGAAAATTTTAGTAGCCTTCATTATACTTGTGCCCATATTGCTCATCAATGGTGCTTACACAGGTAGTAATATTGACATTTCCAGTTATTTAGGAGTTTTATCAGAAGATATCAACATGGCCTACTATGCCTCATCGGCAGGTATGGCTATTGCTCACCTGATAATACCAAAGGTAAAGCCAATAGCTACAACTAAGACAATCATTCTTATCGTACTGCTCTGTCAGGTTCTACTTAGCCTGATTTGTGCAGAAACGAGCTATATAGAAATTATTATTATTTGTAGTTTCATTATTGGCTATTTGAAAGCTTTCTCAATGATTGAAACTATCAATATCCTAATGCCTGTACTCAGTCCTAGCAATACCCGTAATGAGTTTTATGCAAAGTTTTATCCGATAACACTAGCCTGCGGACAGTTATCATTGGTCCTTACCGCCGAATTGGCCTATTTGTACAAGTGGGAATATATGTACTACTTCATGATATTATTACTACTTATAGCTATTATAGCGGTTGTGGTATGTATGAGTTTCGCCCGACGATTAGTACATATTCCCATCAAAGATATAGACTGGCTCAGTTTCTTCCTTATATCCGCTTGCTGCATGGCTATAATATATATCTGCACTTACGGAAAAACAATGGATTGGTTTGCTTCCCGGAAAATTCTTATTGCAACTATCCTCATACCTGTAACTGGCTGGCTATTTGTACGAAGGCAATTCTCAGACCATCCCTTTGTAGATATGAGCGTATTGAAAAACCGAAACTCAGCAGTAGTATATCTATTATCTTTCGTATTAATGTTTTTTGCCTCATTCAGTATTCTAATATCTTCTTACACTAATTCTGTACTGAGACTGGACAGTATACGTGTAAACGAGTTATATTTATATATGATTCCAGGGTTCGTTGTAGGAGGGATTATCTGTTATTATTCATATCTGAAAGAAATACGGATGGCATGGCTGATATTCATCGGGTTCGCATGCTTTACCTTATCCATTGCTCTCCTATACTTCAAGGTAATGCCAAACGGTTTATATGAAGATCTATATTTCCCAATGTTTCTTCGTGGAATTGGTATGACTACCTTATTTGTAGCCTTTGCTATATATGCTATACAAGGCTTATCTCAAAAACAATTGATATACAACGCTTTTTTTATGATTACTGCCCGTTCGGCTATTGCCCCGGCGGTAGGATCATCTATTCTGACCAACTGGCTATATCATCTACAGCAAAAGAATGTCACATTACTGTCACAAAATATAGATACTCAAAACCTATTAGCTATGGATCAAGTAACTTCATCGGTAAACAGTGCAATGACACAAGGATGGAGTATAGAAGATGCCCAGCGTATAGCTATAAACCTGTTGTATCAGAAAGTACAGATACAGGCAATAACAGTAAGTATAAAAACTATTCTTGGATGGATGCTTATAATGGGAATTATATTGCTTGTTCTCATCTTGTTATACTTTTTCCAATATAAACCTGTAAGATTGATGAAAATGGGTAGTGATATGTCCGGATAATGCTGGGATATTATAAAAAATAAACTCCGATGATAATCATCGGAGTTTTATTTATCATAATAGAAAGCAAAACCCTTATTTTTTATTTACTCGGAATTTCTCATTCCCATTCTCAATGAAATCTACAATCTGATTAGCAGCTGCAATACCTGCATTGGTATTTGCCTCAGCAGTTTGCGCTCCCATTTTTTTAGGTGTAGAAAAATAACGACTTGCAAACTTTTCTGCCATTTCGGCATTGTTACCAGGCATAATATCAGTTACATATTTGAAATCCTTACGCTCTTCCATCAATTTCACTATTTCTGCCTCATTGATCACTTCTTTACGCGCTGTATTGATTAGCAATGCATTTTTAGGCATTTTGCTCAATAAGGAATAATTGATAGAATTCTTTGTTTCTGCTGTAGCAGGAATATGTAGAGATACAAACTGGCAAGTAGCATATAATTCTTCAGCCGACTTTACAGCTTTCACTCCTTCTTTCTCAATGGCTTCTGCCGAAAGGAAAGGATCGTAGGCATATACTTCCATACCAAAGCCTTTGGCTACACGTGCAACATTACGTCCTACGTTTCCATAAGCATGAATACCTAGTTTCTTACCCATAAGTTCGGTACCAGATGTTCCGTTATAAAGATTACGTACAGCATACACTGCAAGTCCTAGAGCAAGTTCGGCTACTGCATTAGCATTCTGTCCGGGAGTATTCATCACACAAATATTGTTAGCTGTGGCAGCATCGAGATCGATATTATCGAAACCCGCTCCCGCACGAACTACAATTTTCATATTTTTAGCGGCATCCAATACTTCCTTATCAAAAATATCGCTGCGGATAATCGCTGCATCGGCATCGGCTACTGCATCTAAAAGTTGTTGTTTCTCTATATATTTTTCAAGCAGAACTAACTCATAACCGGCCTTCTCTACTGCATTTCTTATTCCTGAAACGGCTTCTGCCGCAAATGGTTTATCTGTTGCTACTAATACTTTCATTCTTAAAGTTGTTAGTTAGCTAATAGCCGACAAGCGTTATAGGAGCAAATCGGCTTATTGGCATATTAATAAATTATTTAGCGATTTTCTTTTCAAATTCTTTCATGGCGTCTACTAATGCTTGTACACCTTCTATAGGCATAGCATTATAAATAGAAGCGCGGAATCCACCTACAGAACGATGTCCTTTCAGTTCGTACAAACCTCTTTCTTTAGCAAATTCAAGGAAAGCAGCTTCATTTCCTTCATATTCGGAAGAAAGTACAAAACACACATTCATTAACGAACGGTCTTCTACAGCACATGTTCCTTTAAATACAGGATTACGATCTATTTCATCATACAGCAATGCTGCTTTCTCTTTATTACGTTTATACATTGCCGGTACGCCGCCATTAGCCTTAAGCCATCTGAGTGTTTGCATTGCAGCATAGATAGGAACTACCGGTGGAGTATTGAACATCGATCCGTTTTCGATATGAGTACGATAGTCTAACATTGTAGGTATAGCACGATTTACTTTACCCAATATCTCATCTTTCACAATAACGAAAGTTACACCTGCAGGAGCAAGATTTTTCTGAGCACCACCATAGATCAATGCATATTTTGATATATCTACCGGACGTGAAAAAATATCAGAAGACATATCTGCTACCAATGGAACAGGAGAATCCATATCTGTATGAATTTCTGTTCCGAAAATAGTATTATTGGTCGTAATATGGAAATAATCAGCATCAGTGGGTATTACATAATCTTTAGGGATATATGTAAAGTTAGCAGGTTTTGAAGTAGCAACCTCCACTACCTCACCAAACAATTTGGCTTCTTTTTGCGCTTTACTTGCCCACGTTCCTGTATTCAAGTATGCAGCTTTTTTCTCAAGCAAATTAAAAGGTACCATACAAAATTGTAGGCTGGCACCACCACCTAAAAAGATAACCGAATAACCAGCCGGAACATCAAGTAATTCTTTAAACAACTCGACTGCCTCGTCCATTACTGCCTGAAAATCTTTGCCTCTATGGCTAACTTCCATTAATGAAAACGATGAGCCGTTAAAGTTTTGGATAGCTTTTGCTGTTTCCTCAATGGTTTGTTGAGGAAGGATTGAAGGTCCTGCACTAAAATTGTATTTCTTCATTATTATTATAAGTTTAGGAAATTAGTATTTATTTTAAAAAGTAAAGAATCCAAAATTACTAATTATATCCCAAATACCGATATAGGAAAAAAAATATATTAAACTAAAAATCTCCTTTTTATCAAAATGTTTTCTATAACATATTTTTCTATAATTTTAAGTCGCAGCACCACTTAATTTCACAGTTTTTATATATTTGTATATAATAAAAAGAAAGCCGACATTTATTATAAAAATAAACAGAACTGATATAAACCTTAAAAATACATAGACCATGGCCATTATTAAACCATTCAAAGGGGTACGCCCACCCAAAAGCATTGTGCAGGAAGTAGTTTCACGTCCGTATGATGTGTTAAGTTCTTTAGAAGCACGCCTCGAAGCTGAAGGGAACGAAAAATCACTATATAGAATAATAAAACCTGAAATAGACTTCGATGAAATCATAGACGAACATCTGCCTGAAGTATATGAACGTGGAGTAAGTAACTTTAAGAAATTTCAAGAAAAAGGATGGCTAGTGCAAGATCCTGAAGAATATTACTATGTATATGCACAGACAATGAATGGGAAAACGCAATACGGACTTGTTGTATGTTCACATGTTGAAGACTATATGGCTGACAATATAAAGAAACATGAGCTTACACGTCGTGATAAAGAAGAAGATCGGATGAAGCATGTACGAATCAACAATGCAAATATTGAACCTGTATTTTTCGCATATCCAGACAATAAAGAATTGGATGAAATAGTAAAAAAAGTAATTAGTCTCCCTTCCGAATATGATTTTACGGCAGTAGATGGTGTAGGACATCACTTTTGGGTAATAAGAGATAAAGCCTATATAGAAAAGATAACAAAGTTATTTGCCGCTATACCTCATTTATATATTGCAGACGGACATCACAGATCTGCGGCTGCGGCTTTGGTTGGAGCCGAAAAAGCGAAGCAAAACCCGAATCACAGAGGAGATGAAGAATATAATTTCTTCATGGCTGTATGTTTCCCCGACAGCCAATTAAACATTATCGATTACAATCGATTAGTAAAAGACCTGAATGGCCTAACGACTTCCGAATTTATAGAGAAATTAAAGAAGTATTTTATTGTAGAAGAAAAAGGAACGGAAATAATATCCCCTACCGGACTTCACAACTTCTCTATCTACCTGAATAATAAATGTTATAACCTGACTGCTAAACCCCAAACATACGATGACAATGATCCGATCGGAGTCCTCGATGTAACAATATCGTCAAAGTATATTCTGGATGAAATATTAGATATAAAAGATTTAAGGTCCGACAAACGTATCGATTTTGTAGGAGGAATCAGAGGTTTGAGTGAATTAAAGAAGCGTGTAGATAATGGAGAAATGAAATTGGCCATAGCACTTTACCCTGTGACGATGAAACAGTTGATGGATATTGCCGATACAGGAAATATCATGCCTCCTAAAACAACATGGTTCGAACCGAAATTACGTTCGGGACTAGTAATACATAAGCTCGACGATTGAAAAATTAAAATATATCCATAAAAGACCTTCACTCAACTAAAATGCTCTCATAAAGTCAGACATAACTTCATGAGAGCATTCCTGTATCGAACTAAGCTAAACATCTCTACCTCTTAGTTTGTTATATTACACGTAAATTAAAAAATTATTACTTTTGCTTCTCGTAAATACACATCATTATGATTATAAAACATTTTACAGATAATGACCTTTACAAGTTTTCTGTAATGCTAGCCATACAAAAACTTTATCCATGGTCGTACGTCAAATATGCGTTTACAAATCGCGGAGGAACACAATTTCCGGAAGGCTTTGCCGAGAGAATGCGAGAAGAAGTCGCCTCAATGGCTGACTTAAGATTGACACAAGAAGAGAAGAAGTTTGTAAAAACCAAATGTTACTTTTTCGATCCTGTGTTTGTCGATTTCTTAGAGGGGTTTAAATACAAACCAGAGGAAGTGACCATTACACAGCAAGGAGGAGAACTAAATGTTATCATAGAAGGTTATTGGTATCGTACCGTATTATGGGAAGTACCCCTACTCGCTATAATTTCCGAACTTTACTTTCAAATGACTGGAGCTATTCCACAAGACGTTGAGAAAAAAGCCATTATAAAAGCCCAAAATCTAAGTAATCTGAATGCAGATTATTCTGAGTTCGGTACACGCCGCCGCTTTTCTTTCGATGTGCAAGATAAAGTAGTAGGAGCTTTGCAAGCTCACTCGGGCGAATACTTCAAAGGTACGAGCAATGTATATCTGGCAATGAAATATAATACAACACCTATAGGCACCATGCCTCACGAATGGTTTATGTATCACGGAGCAATATACGGCTATAGATCGGCCAACATTAAAGCATTGGAAGCATGGGTGGATGTTTATGATGGTAGTTTGGGTATCGCCCTCACTGACACATATACTACCGATTCTTTTTTCAATTCATTCAGTCTGAAGCAAGCCAAATTATTTGATGGTGTACGTCACGATAGTGGATCTCCTTTAGAATTTGCCGATAAAGCGATAAAATTTTATGAACAAAATAGAATAGATCCTACTTCCAAAACACTTGTATTTAGTGATTCTCTTAATACTACTACAATACAAGAGATAAAAGAGCATATAGACGGACGTATTCATGACACTTATGGTATAGGAACATTTTTCTCTAATGATGTAGGGGTTAAACCTCTAAATATAGTCATAAAACTCACCGATGTGAAAGTTCACAAAAAAGACACCGAATACCTGAAAGCAGTAAAACTTTCAGACGTATCGGGCAAACACACCGGCGATAATAAAGAGATAGACTTAAGTTTGAGAACATTAGGATTATTATAAGATTTCAGAGCTATTTACTAATAGATAAATACGGGAATCCATATAAAAGCAAGATTGCAATTCATATAACTAAAAAAGAGACTTATTACGAATAAGTC
>NZ_JAEPKU010000005.1 GCF_016652235.1 Dysgonomonas sp. Marseille-P4677 | reverse complement strand
TCGCTACCTATTTTAAAAAAGAAAAAAACAGTCAACACTTTGGGAATGAAATCATTGTATAAAACCCTATTATTATGATAAAATGTAAACAGACTCTATTGGATCACACATTTTAATAGAAATTGTGTAAAAGAAATTATTCTAGAGTAAACTTTGAAAAAGATGAAGTAAAAATTGTTAAATAGATTATTATCTTTAGGCCCTATAAAAAAGCATTCAAACTAACTATAACAAGGAGTCTTCTAATTATGGGTAACGAGCAAAGCAAACTGAGTATCGAATTTTCTCACCTGCCTGTTGTAAACTTTGCCATGCAACAAAACAGAGTATCTGTTATACGGGATTTTTCCATTGAAAACCTGACAGAAGAAATACTCAAGGATTTAAGAATTGAACTGTTAACAGATCCCGCATTTACAACAATTATCCCTATATCCATAGAAGCAATTAAAGCAAAAGAAAAAATAAGAGTAGAGATACCTAAATTAAATCTTTCAGCCAATTATTTTACACAACTGACAGAATGTATATTCAGCGACATATTTCTGAAAATATATTCAAAAGAAGAACTTCTATTTGAAGAAAAATATCCCATAAATGTCTTGGCTTATGATCAATGGGGAGGTATTGCCATTTTACCTGAAATATTATCTGCATTTGTCACCCCAAATCATCCGGCGACACTATCTATAATCAAACGAGCTGCAATGATCCTGGAACAATGGACAGGCAATCCATCATTAGACGAATATCAAAGCCGCAATCCCGATAGAGTACAAAAACAGATGGCCGCCATATATACAGCCATTTCTGAACAAGAAATTATATATAGTACTGTCCCTGCCAGTTTTGAAGACTACGGGCAACGAATCCGATTAGTGGATTCAGTAATGACTCAAAAACTCGGTACTTGCCTCGATCTGGCTTTGTTATATGCCTCATGTTTAGAAGCAATTGGGATACATTCTCTTATTATCGTGGTCAATGGACATGCGTTTGCCGGAGGCTGGCTTGTTCCCGAAACATTCCCGGACAGTGTTATTGAGGATGTCTCTCTTATAAGTAAACGGATTGCAGATGGAATCAATGATATCACATTGGTTGAGACTACCTGTATGTGCATGGGGCAGAACATTGACTTTGATCAAGCGGTAAAGATTGCAAGCAAACGTATTTCGCAACCAGATTTTATACTCGCTATAGATATAAAAAGAACCCGATTCTCCGGAATAAGGCCGATACCTCAACGAATATTGAATGGGCAGCATTGGGAAATAAAGGAAGATGTATCACTTGTTTTAAATAAATCTCAGGTAACACCACAGACTATAAATCCTTATGATTTGTCAGGAATAAGTTCGGAAGTTGTTGTCACCAAGCAGTTGTTATGGGAACGGAAGCTCCTTGATCTAAGCCTACGAAACAACCTCTTGAATATAAGAATTACAAAGAATACACTCCAACTAATTTCGGCCAATCTCGACTTGTTCGAAGATGCTCTGGCTAACGGAGAAGAATTCAGGATAATGCATAAACCTTCCGATTGGGACAATCCATTATTCGATTATGGATTGTATAAATCAATTCCAGAGGCCGATCCAATTACTGATCTTATAAAATCAGAATTGACACAAAAACGGCTTCGTTCTTATTTAAATGAGAATGAATTGGCTAAAGCTCTTACTTATTTATATCGTTCGTCACGTACAGCCTTGGAAGAAAACGGAGCTAATACATTGTATATTGCTTTGGGCTTGTTGAAATGGTATGAGACTAAATCGAGTGAACGTTCCCGTTATGCGCCAATATTACTTATACCTGTCGAAATAGTAAGAAAATCGGCAGCCAAAGGTTATGTCATACGTTCGCGTGAGGAAGAAACAATGATGAACATCACATTGTTAGAAATGCTTCGTCAGAATTTTAACATAACAATTTCAGGATTAGACCCATTACCTACAGATGATAATGGGGTAAATGTCAAACTTATTTATACTATTATTCGGAACAGTATAAAGAACCAACCGAAATGGGACGTTGAAGAACAAGCTATTTTAGGCCTATTCTCTTTCAATAAGTTTATCATGTGGAATGATATTCATAATAATTCTCATAAACTTATTGAAAACAAGGTTGTTTCGAGTCTGATGAATGGTAAGATAGAATGGGACATTGAAGAATGTAAAGTGGACGCTAAAGTATTGGATGACAATATTCCGCCCAACAAAATAATCCTACCTATCAGTGCCGATTCCTCGCAACTAGAAGCTATTTGGGAAGCATCGGAAGGGCGAAATTTTATTTTGCACGGACCTCCCGGAACAGGAAAATCACAGACTATAACTAATTTGATAGCCAATGCCTTATATAAAGGCAAGCGGGTCTTATTTGTAGCTGAAAAGATGGCAGCATTATCGGTTGTACAACGTCGTCTCGAAGCTATAGGGTTAGCTCCCTTTTGTTTAGAGTTACATTCTAACAAGACAAAAAAGGGAATGATTCTTTCACAATTAAAAAGAACAACTGAGGTCGTTAAGACAACTCCTCCTGAGAACTTCAAGCAAGAAGCGGAACGTATTTTTGTTTTGCGTACCGAAATGAATCGGTATATCGAGGCTTTACACAAAATATATCCATTCGGCATATCACTTTACGATGCGATTGTAAAATATCAACAAATAGACAATGATCCGCTATTTGATATTTGCGAAGGGCTTTTATCTAGTCTTGATAAAAGTACATTACAACAATGGCATGAAGCAATGGAGTTGTTAATATCTACAGCCAATGCTTGCGGACATCCGTATAAACACCCTCTAACGGGTATAACTATCGAACAATATTCGTCTGCAATAAAAGACGAAGCTTCAAAAAGCATTCAAGACCTAATCAGCCTGATATCTGATATACAGAAGCAGCTCGATCAATTACCGAACCTATTTTCCGAATTTGATACCTATAAGGATAAGAAGAATGCAAGGACAGTAACAAACATCATAGATAAACTTTTAAGTATTCCTGAACTTACCTCAGCATTACTTGTATCACCCCAATTAAGCGAGGTCGTAGACGAATACAGAGATGTCTGCGAACATGGAAAAAACAGAGATCGCTTAAAACAAAGCTTACTCTCAAGATTTTCGGAAGAAGTATTCTCTATTAATGCTAAAAAAATGCTGTTCGACTGGAATCAGACCTTAAATAAATGGTTTATACCTAAGTTTTTCGGACAGAGATCTATAAAAAAGCAACTTACAGTATATGCAACCAGCCAGTTGAACAAAGACCAGATATCATTAACCTTAGAAGATATAATAGAATACCAATCGGAAGAAACTTATTTAAAAAAATATGAAGATGATGTGCCTCTGTATTTTAAGAAGTATGGGCGCAATGGCAGCGAAGATTGGAAAACAATAGAACAGATTATTACAGATACTTCAGCTGTTAATTCATTAATACTGGAACACACGAAAGATATATCAAAAGCCACAAATATAAAACGCATATTGTCACTGCAATTATCAGATGGCATTAGTACTTTTAGAGAGATACATGGTGAAGCACTAATCACAATGAATAATCTTATGCCAAAACTGGAGCAACAAGAAGAACTATTGCATCGTGTACTGGGAATAAGCAAAAATTATTTATATAAACAATCAGAAAATTGGATTGATTCAGCTTTAGAACAGCTAAATATTTGGCTCGTCAATCTGGATAAACTTAAAGACTGGTATCAATGGTTGCTTGTTCGCAACAAGATGCAATCTTTGCAAATAGGTTTTATCGCCGACCAGTACAAAGATGACAACATTGAAACAAATAGGCTTCTGAACACATTCTACAAAAGCTTTTATAAAGCCGTAATTGAATATATTATCTCAAGAGAACCGAATTTACAACTGTTCAAAGGCAAAATATTCAATGACACCATAGAAAAATATAAAAGGTTGGTTTCAGACTTTGAGCAATTAACCCGGAAAGAATTGGTTGCCAAACTAGCATCTAACCTACCATCTTTCACAAGAGAAGCAGCTCAGAATTCGGAAGTTGGTATCTTACAACGAAATATCCGAAACAATGCCCGTGGCATTTCTATCCGTCGATTGTTTGATCTTATTCCGACTCTATTACCAAGAATGTGTCCGTGCATGCTGATGAGCCCTATATCTGTGGCACAATATATAGATGTAGATGCAGATAAATTTGATCTTATCGTCTTTGACGAAGCATCTCAAATGCCAACTTACGAGGCTGTAGGAGCTATTGCCCGAGGAAAAAATGTTGTGATTGTAGGTGATCCGAAACAAATGCCTCCTACAAATTTCTTTTCAGTAAATTCTACTGACGAGGAGAATATAGAAATGGAAGACCTGGAAAGCATTCTCGATGATTGTCTAGCTCTTTCTATGCCTTCCAGATACTTGCTCTGGCACTATCGAAGTAAGCATGAAAGCCTGATTGCCTTTAGCAATTCGGAATATTACGATAATAAATTATTGACGTTCCCTTCACCCGATAACATTGAGTCTAAGGTCAAATTTGTTCCTATTGATGGTCATTACGACAAAGGTAAATCTCGACAAAATAAAGCAGAGGCGCAAGCTATTGTCGATGAAATAGTAAGGAGACTAGAAAATGAAAAACTAAGAAAGAAAAGTATCGGTGTCGTTACATTTAGCTCTGTACAGCAATCGCTTATCGAAGATTTACTATCTGATGTATTTATGCTCAATTCTCAGTTGGAAAGTCTAGCACTAGAATGCGAAGAACCTATTTTTATCAAGAATCTGGAAAATGTACAAGGAGACGAAAGAGACGTCATTCTGTTTTCTGTAGGCTATGGACCGGATAAGGATGGGCGGGTAAGTATGAATTTTGGTCCTCTCAATAGAGAAGGAGGCGAACGCAGACTAAATGTTGCCGTATCAAGGTCCAGATATGAAATGATTATATATTCTACTTTACGGTCCGATCAAATCGATCTTAACAGAACAGGAGCAGTAGGTGTTGCCGGGCTTAAACGATTCTTGGAATATGCCGAAAAGGGAAGACGAATAGCAAACCGGACGCAAGATATAGTTGCAGAATATTCAATAAACAATTTGATAGCCAATAAACTTGAGAAGTTAGGATACAAAGTCGACACGAATATTGGTTGTTCGGGTTATAGAATAGATATTGGAATTGTAGACAAGGAGAATCCATCCAGATACAAGCTAGGTATTATATGTGACGGAGAGAATTACAGACGAGCTAAAATGGTCCGAGATAGGGAAATTGTACAGAATAGCGTTTTGAAGTTGCTTGGTTGGAATATACTTAAGGTATGGACTTTAGACTGGTGGGAGAATCCGGTTGCAGTTTTAGATTCAATAGAAGAGGCTTTGAACACAGAAGAAAAGTATATTATAGACCGAGAAGTCATTATACCACAGAAAAGCTCACAGCCTGATAGTAGATCCATAGAGAACGAAGTCTCTCGAGTCGAGGATATAGAGTATAACATCACACCTTATCAGACATCTGCATTAATGCCTTCGCCATATGGTAGCGAAGAGTTCTTTTATCCTGGACATAAAAGAACGATACTGAATCAGATCAAAGAAATTATGAAGATAGAAGCTCCTATAAGCAAGTCCTTACTCTGTAAAAGAATTCTTGCAGCATGGGGTATTTCGAGATTAGGACAACGTTTAGATAGTTATATCAATGAACTATTGATATCATGTGGCTTTTATATGTCAAACTACAATGATTGTGACTTTTATTGGTTGAATGAAGAACAATATCTGCAATACAATCTCTTCCGCACAGGAATGAGGGATGCAGTTGATCTTCCTCCCGAAGAAGTAGCCAATGTAATGAAATATATATTGACCGATGAAATAAGTTTACCAACAACAGACCTATCCAGACTTTCAGCTCAGCTTTTAGGGTTTGCCCGAGGCGGATCGAATGTAGATGCTGCAATGCTTAGAGGAATAGATAAAGCTGTAGATAAGGGCTATTTAAAGATAGAAAACGGACGTGCGGTAATAATATAGTCTATATCTTTTTTAAAGCCGTAATAGACTTTTTTACATATTCGTTATCCGGCTCTACCATAAGCCAGAAATTGAGATAACCCATTAACCGCTTCATATAAGAAGGGTCGGTTGAGCCAATAAACCGTTGATGTTCAGCTAAACCTTTCGTTAGAATATAATGAACATTCTTCCTTATCTCTCGTTTCTTCGCTTTTGGAATCATTAGTTTTTTACCTGAACTAACAGATATGCCAGTAACTATTTTTCGTCTCTTCTCTGTAAGGAAACGCGTCTTTTTTCTCTGTATTATAAATTTCCCCTCCCTCACTATATTATTAATTTCGGAGAAGATTAGTTCAAAAAAAATATTTTCCCCTGAGAAGGTCAGGTCATCAGCATAACGAGTATATGTTAAATTGTTTTTCTGAGCAATAGAAACAAGTTTTACATCCATTTCATGTGCAACGATATTGCTAAGCGTAGGACTTGTTGCTGCACCTTGTGGAAGCTTTCCTTCTAGTGTACATAATTCAGCCAGTACTTCCGATATATTGGACGGATACCCAATCTTTCCAAAAGTTTCTATTATTCTTTGCTTTTTTATAGAACCGAAAAAATCGACAATATCAACTTTCAATATCTGTTTATTACCTAAATGGGCTTTCGCATTATGAGCTACAGAGATATTTTGACGGAATCCCATGCTAGCAGGATTCAGATTGACAGATAATAAAATACGCTTATAAATTACTCTCTGAATATTCAGAAGAGTCTTATTAGGTGCAGATATTGTTCGATAACCTCCGCTTCTTTTGCCTAGCTTGAAATGTGTGTAATGGTCAGAAGTGTCTTTTAATATTTCTATTAAAGTTTTTTTTTCAACAATTAGGAAGTTGGCACACCAAGTTATAGCTGCATCATCAAAAGGTAAAGGAGTAGAAAATATACGCGTAAGAAAACCTTGCCTTTTGGCTTTTACCTCAGTTTTATTCTTCTCTCTCTGCAAGAATGAGAAAATAAATTTTCTATGATTCTTCTTTTTTTCCTCTCCTTTGTCATAGTTATCAGCATTCCGATTATAACTACTTGTATTCCGGTTATAGTCGTCTTTTCTTCCTGAACTGAAAAGTTTGTAGAGCAACCATAATCCCAAAACTATAATAAGTATGACTATGTTTATATTCATCTTTAAATAAAAAGAGGATGAGTGTTTACTTTTAGGAATGTTCTTTAGTACACCTGCAAATCTGTAAGATTTAGGTAGTAATAAAGAACATTCCTAAATCTCAGAAAATACATGAACTAACGAGGCGACTACACCTCTTTCTTGCTAAATCTTTTACTCATCCCCTATTTTACGAAGATAAATTATTTTTTTGAAATATATAATCCATGGTCATTAGCTTTTCAATTATTCATATGCTTCAACAGCAAATAAGTCACTTTTTAAGGAATGTATACTATCTACTAATGACGTATCCATAATCGTATCGCCTTCGAAATATACTTCTCCTTTTACTATTGAATTCTTTTCTATCTGAAGTATTGTATCCTTTCCTCCATGACAAGTAAAGAATAAAAACATTGTTATTCCAATAAAAAGTACCGGATAAACAACAAAAGTGAGCATTGTATACAGGTTCATTCTCTTAAGCATACTAAGTGTTTTCGTTTTTCAACCTTAATTACTATTATTGATCATATTCATCCTTAAACAGGCATCTTTTTTCTTGTTATCTATAAGAATAGATAAAGAATCACTTGATAAATAGCCGACTTTTAGTAGATAGCCTTTAGCCGGTGAGTGTTTTTCAATTACTTGATGAGATCCAGACCCAATATCAGTAGGTACTATTTTGTCCATAGACATATTAATCCCAACCATAAAGATGAAAGCCACAATATATGACAGTACCTTGACTTTCCCTTTAAGAGTGTTTTTTTCCATAATTTATAATTTTTACATTCTAATTCTGGTAACACTCTGTTATTGTGTATATATACTTGTGTGTGTGTTTTGTGTCTTATTCATTTATAAAAAGGGTCCCGAAAAAAAGTATTAGGGGAACGGTAAATACATTTAGATCTATAGCACCCGGGACCCTTTATATTTAGATTTTAGCTACTTGCGCCAGTTTCTAGCTTGCTTACGAATTCTATCAAGAGAATTCTGGTTCGACTGTATCGTATCAAGCTTTGCTGCCTTTGGCGCTACTCCTTCTATTTTTACGTTAGGCACTTCTTTTTTCTTAGGTAACATCGATAGAAACTTATTATAGGCCTCTTTTAAATGAGTCGCCTCTTCAGTATTAAGATCAATATGTTGGTAACCCTGTGCGTAATGAACAGTGAAGGTCTTTACAAGATTATTGCTCAAAAAAGATAAATCACCAGAGAAGATTACTCTTATATCTGCTGTCTTTTGAGCAACAGTACTCATCCTTCGGGCTTTGGCATATCTAGCCGCCTTTAGTTCATATTTACCATTGTCGGTAACACACTCAAGTTTCTCATTCTTATAGTATTCTACAGGAACAGCCTCTTCGAAAACTGCATCAGTAAACATATACTTTAATGAAAGATGAAGGAAGGAAGAACCCTCCTCGGAAATAAATCGAACAGAGATCATCGGTTCCTTAAAACGGGGCTTTTTCTGTAATTTACCCAATGATATTGCCTCCCACTCAGATGTTATCGCATTATTTTTCACATCTGACTGCGAAAAAGCAGTCAATGCTATAGCCATGAATATCAGCGATAATACAGTTTTGATACAGTTCATATTATTTGTATTTTTTAAATTATTTAATTCTATTAATATTTACTTAAACGAGGCCATAGATTTACTCTGTTAGCAAGCTCACTTACCTCTGAATCGAGATTGATTCTGTTATACATATCTGGATCGAGTTTACAAGCGTTTATCAGATGTAGAGCAGCCTTATTGTCATCTTTCTTTCGGGCGAATATAATGGCTGAAAGATATTCGTTTTTAGCTGATTCCGGCAATCTGGCCAGTACACTTTGAGCTTTATCGTTATATCCCATACACACTAAACACAATGCAGTATTATAATCGCCATAATTTGCTAATATCTCAAGGGCATTCATATACTCCCCATTTCTCAAAAGGCGTATACCTTCTGCATAATCTTCACGATAAGTCTCTCTGACAGTGTCTTTCTCTATATCGGTCCTGCAAAGCTCAATAAAGTAATCGACACGATTTAACTTGGGATATATTTCATCACGTATGATCTTATAATCGGCAGGATATAGTTTTTTTATTCCCTCTTCTGTTTGGTCCGGATAAACAGCATTAGTCAACGTATCTAATATTGCTGCTCCATTAGGAAGATCGTTACGTGACTGAATCTCTTTTACTAAAGAGCTCCAATCCTCCCCTTTGGGCTTAACAACTATATGTGCCCCGATCTTATTCTTCAAATAAGATGAAATAGCATTTCCCCGGCGTAAAGATTGTTCATAATTAGACTCCCAATCGCCCTGTAAGTCTACGCTACATTGTATAATTATACTGTCTACAGAATATTCAGAGTTCGATGAATAAGTATTATATGCTTCAAGAAGCTTATCAAACGTATCTTGGTTTGTATTTTCATCAAACTGAAAAGTTTTACGTGTCTTATAATTCGGATAAACAGTACCTTTGTCGAAAAGGAACTTATGTAATTTCTTTCGTTCAGTCGTAAGAGACTCATCTGCTAACTGTGACAATGAAGCTATAAAATAGGTCAACGTATCGGAAGTAGGAAAAACAAAGACAGAACGATCTACAGCTTCGACTCTTGATTCCATTACTATTTTAAGATTCTTCATTCCAGGCTTTACTGCCCATGGTTGACGATAATGAAAAACGACATCGTCTTCGGCTGTGATTAATGTATCTATCTTTAACCCTCTTGAATCTGGACGATATGGAAATTCTACAATTTCTTTAAACACATCATCTTTACGATTCATATTCAATTCATTAAGCACAATCTCATCAATAAGATAATGATGTTTAGCGATCCTTACCGAATCATCTTTAGTAAAAGCTTTAGCTTGTATATCATTCAATGTTAACTTATTTTCGTGTATCTCCCGATATTTACGCGGTACATGACTTCTTTTTAGAATACTGTCTTTTTGGGCATGTAAATTAAGATCGAATGTAACACTATCGAGCCAATGAAGAGAAAATCTATTTTTCAGGAAGCTAATATAATCTTTCTTATATTTCTCTTCATATTTCTCATGGATACCGGCTGTAAGTTTTCCTTTATCCTTATTCTTTATTACCTGATCCTCCGCCTTACGCCAGTATTTGCTATACATGTGCTTTTTATGTCGCAAAGCAAGGGCCTCCATACTGAGAAATTCCATTTCATTCATTTTCTTCCAATTCTCATACCCCATTATCAAATCATACTTATTTCGATAATCGTCATAATTGCGCCGTTGTACCTTATGTATCTCCTTATACAAGCTCTTCCAATTCACAAATAAAGAGTCATATGCAGAAGGGTCGACTATTGTCGACAGAAAGTCTTCATAAGCTTCGTAATCACTTACCTGCTTATCCCTAAAACCTTCACCTACTAATACAACTGTATCCAATCGATGAATAGAATCTCCATCTATCACTTTAGGTGTAAGTATCAACCGCCAGTTTGGATCTAAAACATCAACAGGAGCAATAATATTAAAATCAAGATTTACCTTACCGTCACGCTCTGGAGCAAAATGAGATTTTACTCTGATAACGACTTCAGTCAATTTATAAACTTTACTTGTATCCAGCTTTTGTGCCTGATTGGCAAAAACTTCATTATCCTCTAAAGTCTGGTCTTCTGCACTTGTAAATGAAACCTCCTCCGATAGTGTTCTAGGTCCATCCTGCCCTTGTAAGCCACCACTACTCAAGAAGTCTATTTCGGGTTTAGTTGTCTGCATAAAAAGGCGCTCTATCTCTAACCTTCCATATGTTCTATTTGAAGAACAAGAATTAAATATAAGTAGCAGAGCCACCGGAGCTATTAATATTGTAAATAGTAAAAATGTATTTAACTTTTTCTTTCTTTCCATGTCAAAATTTATTCCTAATACGCTTTGTTTTATTTAGAGGAGATACTCAACCTGAGCCTCGGTATTTTAATACGGATCTGTTCTCCTCTCGAAGTCCCCGGATAACCTAAAATCACTTCCTTTACCTTGGGATCCGCATCTCTATATGTATAATCAGGATCGCACAAGTATTGCTCTTCTATGACCCAATCCTGCCCTATGTTTCGAGGGTTACTTGTCTGTTCGGTGGTATTTCTCTTGTACAGAGTGTATTTCCCTTGCATTTCCCCTGATTCATTTATCTTACCCATAGCCTCATACTTCAAGTTCCCCAGTTCAAAATTAAATGTACCAGCTAGCGTGTCATTTTTCACGGTAAGTTGCAAGTTATTGGCAATATATGATTCAACAGCCACTAACGATACTTTTCGTCCCTTACCTTTTATAAACTCACTTTTCCGTTGCCATTTGTATTTTTCACAATTAATAGTAACAACCCCATTTAACCTGTTTTCGACAAAGGTTGCTGTTATATTCTCACGTCCTGACCAGTTACCTCTTTCTCCCTTCGGCAGCGACCACTGTCTTTTATACTTACCATGCAGAATTTTCTTCCCTTCGGCATTTTTATAATATTCATAGGTAATCACACATCCTGTGTTTCTGTCTTTAAATTCCTCTACAAGGATTTTCCGGCCGGATTTAGACTTGTTTCCACTCTGAGCGTTACCTTGGTTCGCATTCATTGAAACGGTAACAGCTAGCATACATATTATTAATAAAAACCTTTTCTTTAGCATTTCTTCTTTATTTTTTTATTAAACATTCAACCGTATAAAAAATACGGGCCATGTAAACTTCACAGTCTGGATGACCCTTCGGTTAATCAAACTTCACAAACTTTACAAAGACAAGTTCAGAGTCTCTTTTTTCATTCCTTTCTTATTTCTACCAATATTGCCAGAATCTTTACCCTTCATCTGACATTACAGTAGTAATTCTTTCTGTCTTGTATCATTTGCCCGCTAGCTAACCTCTCCCTCTGGAGAGGCTAGTTGTAGGGCCGACTATATTGGCTTCACAGCTTAACATAATCACAAAAAACTTTACAAAACTACAAGGTAACTTTCCAGTTACTTCTTCTATAATTATTCTTCTATTTCTTTTCCATCAGCATTTACCACAGGTATAGCTATCTCACTTCTACCTGGAATAACCCTCACTTTCTCTGACAATTCTTTTTTATCATCACCTTCCATCCTACAATTTCCATAAAAACTAGCACCTGCCTCAATTTCTATGTTGCGAGCTATTATTTGCCCTTCGTAATAACTAGAAGCTTTAAGAATTACAATATCAGAGACAGTAACATCTCCTAAAACCTTTCCTATGACCTCAACAGATTTTCCTGTAATCTTTCCTTTAACACATCCTTCGGGGCCAATAACTACCTTCCCTCCACTATGAATATCGCCATCTACATTTCCATCGATCCTCAGATCATCCTCTATAGTGATTTCCCCTTTCACTACAGCCGATACAGATAGAATGCTAAGTGACCGTAATGCAGGATTAGGTATAACTGAGTTTTTATGACTTCTACTTTTATTATTGAACATAACGGACTTATATTAAAAAAGATAATTTAAACCTATCGAATAACCTCTTCCCTTAACAGATACGAACTGATCTCCTAAGACCAAATCTCTACTCATGAAACCATGCTCATACCTCGCATTTAAAGCAAGATGTGGCGTCAAATAAACTCCAATCCCGACAATAGCACCATAATCAAGTCTATCGCTACTCTTTTTGTATTTCAGAGAGCTACTCGAATCGCTTTCTTTTATTTTGCCAGATAGTGAGTAAGATGTATAAAGTCCAGCTTGTAAAAATGGGTTTATCGCTCCGGTAAAAGGACTCCATTCAATCGTCAGTGGTAACTTCAAGTGATCCTCCTCAAAATGATAAGTAATACCTGTATTATTTCCCATATCATTTTTCAGACTGAAGCCATCATTAAAATAGAGTATAGCAGCGCGGAAACTCAATGGTAATGCATCCACCGAATGCAGATATGTAATTCCTCCCTCAAAGCCTGCCTTACGACTTATATTTACGCCAGAATATTCTATTCCAGATGTATTTATACGAGCTCCAACCTGGACTCCAAACTTCTGAGAATAAGAAGCACATATTCCTGCAATTAGAAATACACCAATAAATAATATTTTCACGGCAACTATCCTAAATTGAACTATATAATCATATAAACTACTAAAAATCATAAATCGCTTTTTAATAAATTAATAACCTTATTCAAACTTTTTATTCTCATTTCAAATCTCCCCTAACTGGCACAACAGCATTTCTAAATTCATATTGGAAACATTACATGAGGTCTCATCTGATACTGAATAAAAGTTTTTAGTAAATAATGAGACCAAACTGTCTTTCCAGTGCTGAAATCCGCCACAAGTGGTTCTGCAACTTATAAGCACTTCATTATCTGACCTCTCCAACACAGTAAACTGAGGATTATATAATCCGGCCATCCCGTTTTTTACGACTGCTATCAACATACTGTTTTGTTCTTCTTTCATATCCTTTACCTTAACAATGGTATCTACGTAACAAGCTGAAAACAAATTGAAAGCCGAGCGCTCAAAAGCGAGCCAATATCTGTCGATCCTATACAAACGAATATGTTTATCGTTATGCTTTTCTAGTTCCAATATCTGCCGGATGTCGCTCATAATGATTATTTATTTATAGTGCCATAATTTTACCCACTTTTATTTCTCCACTTTCTGTATATACTTTCACAATATAAACCCCCTGGTTTAAAGACAGTGATTTTGTATAGTAAACAGTATTTAAATTAGACTCCGAATATACCTGACGCCCAAGCATATCATATATCTGAATTTTATCTATAATCTGATTCGCCTTTACTTCTAATTGCTTGTCCATATACACAATACTAATTTCTTGTTCCTGCATCAACTCATCATCAGGCGATAACAGTTGCAATACAAATCTATCCGAATCGATATATTTGTTTTCTGAGGTTACATGACGCTGGGTAAAAGCATATGTACTATTAGAAATCAGGTTTTGCCTTATTCTTAAATGTCTGTCGAAAAGAATCGGATGTAAATTACTTGTGGAGAAGAACTCATCCACATTCTCGAAAGTAAGAGAGAGTGTATTCTTCATATCAGAACTTTTCACAGCTATACCAATTTCTCTTACTCCCTTTTCATATGCTTGAATCAGATTATAATCTTTGTTGTAAGGATCGATAAAGAACGTTTCTGATGTGGCATGCCCTTCAGGATAGATCATTTTCTTAATATTGGCAATATTCTCATTTGCATCAGCAGTAACAAGAACAGAATAATCCCCTACAAAGCCAGTATTATCTATAGATTTAAGATACAAACGGCTATCTCCATTCCAGTCTGAGGAAGTGCTTTTAAGGGCAGCTCCTCTTGTCAGAGCATATGTACCTTCAAGAGGGAAAAGCAGATTCTCCTCTTCATTCTTAAGAGTAACAATAAAAGCCTGTAAAGGAGGAATATCCCCGACATTCGCAAGAACATTGTTATATGATTTCCAGGTCTGCGCATCACTATCGAAAAGTAAATAACCATCTGATTCTAACAGTTTATCACTATTCACTTCGAAAAACCGCTTTGCACTAATTGGAGCCATAAACGGATTACCAATCATCACCTTCAGAGAAGTACTACTCTGTCTTTTTACTTTTTGTTCATATCCAGGAACTACAGTAGGAGTACCATTTACAGTAATATTAGGAACTATACCGCCCTCTTCATAAATAAACCGATATGCTTCATCACCACGCTTCATATGACCAACAGGTGAATGTAATAATTGTAATGTTTTGGGATTGAAGTAAAAGAACTTACTTACTTGTGTAAACCTATCATATACATGACCTGGATAATATATCGATTTGGCATTATTCTCAAAATACGGAATCTCTACTATTCCTTTCAAACCTTCCAAATTACGATGATCATTATAGCCAAGAGGACTCTGATATGAACTTACTTTTACCGCAATAGCATTATTTGTCTCACTTATAGGCACATCATTCGTAGGAAATACTTTGCCAAAATCACCTACTTCGACCTGACCTCCTTTAATTCCCGTATGAGGGTTTGACAAGGCAAAGCCAGCCTGCCAAGTCAAAGGATATCCTGCAAAAGAAAAATCTCCTGTTGCCATGTTCTTCAATGGAGCTGCTAATGCATACCATTTGTCTCTCTTTTTGACAGGGGCTGATAGACCTTCCGCATTATTAGCCGGCTGAGTTCCATAAGCTACGCCTGAAAAATCATTATAGTATCCCCAATTATATCTAATATACGCCTTCTTATACTGCAACTTGTGTTGGTATGCAAGCTGTGCACCATATTCAAAGGTTATGTTCTCACAGGCTGCCAAGCCATAAACATCTGTCAAAGTATTTCCATCTAAAGCCGGGTAAAAGTCAGATTTTCCAGGTATATGCACAGATGTACATGGAGCTGGAACCGCTTTAGTTATTAATTCCGTTCCGTTGACATCTGCAGCCCAGTTATCCAGATTATTCCAGTTATTGTCTATAGCATTCTGCTTCCAATACATAGCATATGGTGCTACAGATAGATGTGGAAGCTTGTAGGATAAAGACAAATCACCGTTTACTCCTATTGCCTTAAAGGTGTACTGCCCTCCGTCGGTTAATGCAAGATTGGCTTTGCTGGCATCTTTGGTTGCTGCCAATTGCATACCGTCAGGGTGTATCCATTCGTATGCAACGGCATTAAGTGCAGCCGATTTAAATTGCACGGTTCCTCCGATACAATTACGATATGGCTCTGCCCATGCCAAACTGCTGATATCTAAATTAGCAAACGAATTGCTGTTATTCGGCTCACATTCTTCACATACAGGCTGATTGGTTTTTCCTGTTCCGTCGTCATTGATGCTTATAATCAGTTTGTCGGTAGGAATATGTTTTCCGAAGCCTTCTATCTCGAAGGTAATAGTAATTGTTTCACCTTTAGCTATGCTTGCTGGCTCTTGATGGGTTGTAATAAGATTTCCTGAATTGATCGCATCTTTGTAAATCGATACCATTATCGGTGCATTCAGCGTTGCATCGCCTTTGTTGGTCAATTCCAGATTTTTAATAGTCAACCTATCCGTTTCGGAATCATATTCGTAAGCTATTTGGTCGGAGTTAACAATCTGTACATTCGGAGTTAAAAACAATGGATAACCATCACGGTTGAGAACTGTTTGCTGTAATAAGAAACCGTTATATGGACGTACATCGTCACTTGTGCCTAATATTTTGTCTTTTCCCGGGAATATCGTGCTTGGATTGAGTTGAAAGCGGGGAACTGTCAGATCCTCTTTGATATGAACTGAATTATAACCATGTTGATTCCAGACTGTTCGTGCAGGAGCCCAGTCATTGTTAGTTCCTGAATATCTTTTCAATCTGATGTTTGTTATACGATCTTCCAATGTATTGGATCCGGAAACAATAATATCAGCATGACCATCCTTATCTATATCTACAATAATAGGATATTCACTATGAGTAGCTGAATGACAGACGAATGTCTCTTTGTTTGTACCGGTTACTCCATCCATAATGCGCAAATGGGTCTCATCCCGATAAACGAGTTCAGTATTATTATCCTGATCGAAATCAAACATAGAAAGGGTTGTTGCTCCTGATCCATCAGAAGTAGTAGTAATCCATTTCTGAACCAGCTTGGTAGTATTTGTCAAGCCCGTAGGGTCATAGCTAAACGCAACTAGTTTATTCACATACGAAAATGCCATTTCAGGGTATTTATAGCTATTGTCCATATTACCTATAAATACACGAGAAGCACCCCCTCCGATATCTGTAGGCATAGTTGGACCTCCTATAATATCTCCGGTAGCTCCGTTCCACACCATAATAGCAGGATACCTATTTCCGGCAGCAACCGTACCTGTCTGATAAGATACAATGACGTCTAACTGTCCGTCAAGATCAATATCTGCAACAGAGGTAAACCCATCTTTTCCGGCAGCAGCTGTAGCCAAAACCGTAGCTGTATTTCCTGTGGTACCTGTTCTATTTGTTATATTGATCTTGTATGTCGTATTTCCTCCAACTACTTCCAGATAGCCGTCATTATCTATATCGGCTAAAACTGGCATAGAGGTTAAATTATTTCCAGTAATATCTCCTTCACTATTTAACGACCTATATCCCCTCCCCCCATCGGGCAATTCAACAAGCAATATTCCTGTTTCCGCATCAAAGATTCTATCTCCTGCCAATATTTCTGGATAGCCATCATTATTAATGTCACCAATTACTGGAGATATAGTTGTTTGAACTTTGTCCATCTTTGTAGAAACATTATAGTATGATGCGTTTGATTTCCAGACCTTAGTCCCGTTTTCTCCTTCTGTTGTATAAGCATATAAACTATAATCATTATAACAAGCCGCTATTATTAATGCATATTTATCAGTTGGATTTATACGGACTAATGCCAATGGCGTAGTAGTGGTTGCCCGCATCGGAAATTCTGTAGTAATTGTCTTTTTTAACTTTAGGTCCTGATCAAAGACCAGTATTGCTTCGGAATATCCTACAGTTGCCCCGTGATTTGTCGTAACAATCTCCAGTTTGCCATCAATCGATCCGTATTCATCTAGTTCTCCTACAAATGGCTGAGCTAAATAATGTACATTATGATTACTTTCATTTTTCTCTATTGGCAAGAAACTTGTTTGTGGCACATCACTAAAACAATCCGCCTCACTGATATTATCAGGATACAGCTTAACCATAACGGGCACACTAGCTTCGGAAACGCAGCCTGCCAAGTTTTTAGTAATAATAGTATATATTCCTTCTACACTTGCATTATATGTATGCGAAGTAGCTCCGGCAATTGCTGTTCCATTCAAATACCATTGATATTCATCTGCCAAAGTCGAAGTTAACATTACTTGTTCTCCGTTAGAGAATAATTGTGTACCAGAAGGTGTTATAACCGGTCTATTAATTGAAGAAACGGTAAAGGTCGTCGATAGATCTTCTACTTCTCCAACATTATTTTTAACACGCATTGTAATCGTTACGGGAATATTCGGTGTTATGGAATTTAATGTCCATGCCAGTTGATCCTGTGCAGATACTTCTTCCACGCCATTTATTAACCAACGGATATCTCCGGGATTACCGGATATAGGATATTGTACAACACCTTTAATAGCGTAAGGTCCCGCAGTCCCATTACAAAACACCTGTCCATTATAGTCCTGATAATGAGTATCATTAATACTATAGTATGCATCTAATTTACGAGAAGACGATGCCGCCAGATAATAATATGATTCAACATTTCCTACACCATATCCCATCACAGTTAATCCACCCGGATTAGCAAAAGTATATGTATCTGTACGACTAGTCATTTGAAAGGAGTAAAATGAATATCCTGAAGGATGATCTATCCATGTACCTCCGACTAGATCACTATTTGGATCGGCACCGATGCCCATCTTTGTTTCATTTTTATCCAAAGTTTTAGCGACAATCAAAGCATAGTGATTAGTAAGATTTGTTGTTCCCGATGGGATAAACGGAGCTATAGCTACTTGCCCTACGGTTTGTTCCACAGGAGGAACCCAAGCAAAAGCGGGGTCTCCTAGCGATCCGACTACATAGTCTACTCCTGTAAGAAAAGAACCGACCGCTACAGGCTTATCGGCTACTATATAACACCCTTTATCGACTGTCCTGACTTCTATTTCAGCAAATTCACCTGCGTTTAGGGATAAACTTCCTTTACCTATATCTGTTCTTAAAGTCCCTCCCTGATAGGTGATAGTCGTTCCGTTCTGTGAAGCCAGTACACGGATTCGTTCTACCCCCTGAGAAGTTACCGGAACCAGAAATGTGCTACCCCAAGTAGATTCGGATGCAAGTTGCTGATAAAGACAGTCACAAGCCGTATACCCTATAGGTATATTTACACAAGAATTAGTAGTAAAATAGGCTATCGGTTTATCTGATGTTATATGTGTACCTGTCAGATCCGAGCTAGACACATAGTAGGAATAAACTTCTCCTCTATTGAGAGTCGTCAACAATATGCCATTTTCATATACTTGCGTATTATCTTCGCTCCCTATAAGAGTATAGCCATCTCCTGTTCCACCTATAGATTTGTACGAAAGATGGAAATAAGAAGTACCAAGATTATTGATTGGCAACACATTAGTTGCATCCGTGGAGGCCTGAGCTTGATTCAAGGCAAATACGGAAATATATTCGTTAGAGCTGATATGCAGGGATTTGGAGTTCTTACCTGTAACACTGCTATAAACTGCTTTCTTTTCAGTGGTAGTTAAAGGGCGAGTGTAGACAGATCCCTCCGCAATATTTACGACTTCTGATGTTCCCAATTCGGTAAACGTAAGGGTAACTGTTGCCGCATTTGTTGCAACAATTCGGATTTGTAAATCTAGCGAACTAGAACTAGCCTCATGAGTAAAATTCTTACCGAATGCCACATAGAATTCTTTACCCTGAGTTGTTACTTGTCCCTGAGATATAGCATCCAAACTAAAGAATGCGACAAATAGAGTAAGTATATATAGTATCTTCTTCATTTCTTTTATCGTGTTTTAGTCAGATAATGAACATATTTATATTGACTTATCTTACCATCTATAGCATATTCTCCTTCACGCAACATTTCCAAAACACCATTATTATATTGTATATGAAATTTATACGCAGCGGTAGGATGATTCCATGTTAATGTATTACCAGAAATAATGTATGAGCCACTTTCGGCTTTATCCCAGCCTCTGAATAGGACTGATAGATTATTCTCCGGTGCGAATTCAAGTTTTTCAACACAAATAGTTGGAGTCTTAAACTGGTCTTTTTTAGTATATGTCTTTTTACTGTCTTGTCCGTCAGTTGTTATAGTAACTTCGATCTTCTCCAGTGTCCATGTTCCATCTATGCTAAGGTTTTGAGAATAACTCATTAATGTTGTTAATATCAAGAATGATATAATAAGTAGTATTCTTTTCATAATCTATTTATATATTTTTTGGCTTTAAATCTCTTTCTTTTGCAAGAGCGCCAGTAAAACTATTACCGGAAATTAGTATGGATTTCTTTCAATAGTTTCAATTATTACATCTATTCACAATAACTGTAACACATACAGTTAGCTTAAATCATATACAATCTAGAATACACAGGTTTCTTATCTTTTTTTAATATCCCTGTCCTATTCAAATTCAACTTCCTGCTTGATGGGATCCTCCCAGTCTTTTACGCCCACTTTGACATCAAGATATGTATCCGGCTCTCCCCTGAAAGTAACTGTCAACTGTATTATCCTGTTAATTTTAGGTACATAAGATATTTCAATAGGAGTTCGGGTTTTTCCAAAATAGCTTGTCCCTTTTAGTGGCATACTAATCTGTAACTTCAACTTATGGGTAGTTGTATCAATATGATGGGTTGCGAAAGCATCAGAACCTCTATGTGCAGGAATAATGTAATCAATAGTGTCAGCTACTAATTCCTCAACGCCTCCTACCAATTTGGACTTAAAATTGAAATATTCTCTTATCGGCTTATTGCCTGAATTATCAGGATTTGTCTTATTCGGATAATACTCTCCTCTCCAATTGAGTGTCGTAGGAACTTCCAGCAAATCAACAAAAGCAAAGTCATTTTTTCCAAGATCTATCTCGTCAAAGCCTGTATATTTTTTCAATATAACTTGAATCTTTGCTACATTTCTATTCAGTGTAGCTTGCTTTCTCGTTTGCATGTTTTCGGTTATAACTGTATTCAACAGTGAATCATACCTGAGTTCGGCCGGAGCCTGTGACAAGAATTCTTCGGTATGATCGGTAAATCCGGTTTTCCACATAGGGCAGGAACTAGCTCCTGCATATGGCGGAAGAATTATTTTTCCAGCCAAGCTTTCATCGCATGTCAAGAGTGCAAGATTCCATGTCCCAACAGGCATATAAGTAGACAGTTTGTTGTCTGTTACATTCACATTCAATTTCTTCTCTACAAATTTATCTGTGTTAGTGAATACGTAGATAGAAGTATTTTCCATAAACAGAGAGTTTGTTCCGGCCTTAAAAACCATTGTTACATTTGATTCGGAAGGCTCATCCATATCTACATCAGCAATCTTATCACTGTCACATGCTGAAAAAAGTAATAATAATATGCATATGACAAATACACTAAATGCTTTTATAGATAAAATCACGTTATCAGAAAATAAGCTTATACTAATATTTTTATTCATAGTTATTTCGTTTTTATCTGTAAGTATCTCCAGTCCAAGGGAACAGATTTCGTCCTACAGTTTCAGTTATCTCTATATCAGAATTAGCGACATTCGAGCTCTTTAATGGAGTCGGATTATTACCATACATACCGCCAAGTCCTTTTATTATAGCTGTAATCTGATACTGATAATTTCGTTTGATATAGTCATGGTTAGCTAGTTTTCCCGATGCAGGTGGATTTACGACCACCTGATAATAACTTTTTACAGTCTTGAGACTGTTATCCTTCGTACTTTTGAAATTATACTTTACCCCTATTACTAAGTAGGTAGGATGAGCATTATCTTCATTTTCAAAAGCATAAAACCATAAAGGCGTTGCATTTTTACTGATATCGTAGTTAGGAGTGGTTATGGCTTCTACTAAGAAATCGGTAAGTTGACTCTCTTGATGCAGATCACTCAAACGACCCGGTTGATTGAGAAATGAATAGCCAATGTTACATCCATGACCAAACTTTTCTGCAAATTCGGGTTGAGAGCCAGCTGCAAATTTCGAATTCGTCCTCACATTCATCATAAATACAGAATCAATCTGATATGTATAGTTCGTTGACTTATTATAACCCGGCTCGAAGAGAAGTCCGTCGGCAGGGAAGGCAAATTCGATTTTTTCTATAGCAACTCTAGCTACTAGGCGCTCCAATAGGAAGGGATCGGTACCAAATAAAGGATTTCCATGGCTGGGGGCAACGCCTGTAGGCCGACCTGAATTTGTAGTATATCCCAAATAATGCTGTTCATACAAATTATTAAAAGCCACATCTTTAATATAATTGCACATTGTCAGATTTGTTTTCAGATTGGAAGGATTTATACCTCCAATTGGCAATTCTTCATTCGGATCAGGAGTTACATTACCAGGATGAGGATAACGCCCTTGTGTAGATAAGCTTTCATATTTACTCAGAAATTCCTGAAGATTTTTAACAGAGCCGAAGCAACTGTCTGGCGCATTCGCTACAACATAAACATCCCGTTTACCTGCCGTTAGCTTTACTCCTTGTATTTCGTCAATCTCTATATATTCTTTGTCATAAGTTTGTCCGATTACATCTCTCGTTTTGCGAGTGACACATCCATATCCATCCAATTTTCCTTCTTCAGCCTCTCCCTGAGATTTAAAGACAATTACTTCAAGGCTATAGATTTTACTTTCAGCATCTATCTCCGGATTGCCCGAAGACTTCAACCCTCCTTCTTGAGGGGCATTAAATAATATAGAAAGGGTTGTTGCCTGCTGCCCAGTATTGTCAACTACTGGTATAGATTCCTCTCCGGAACATGAATACATAAGCATTCCCACTAATATATATATTAGCAGATTAATATGTTTCTTTATATTCATTTTTTCCATTTTAATTTCATCTTTTGTTTTGAACCAAGTTTCTGTTAATTTATTGAAAAGTATAATGAATGTTGCACCAGGCTATCCTTTCTTTCTTATTCTTCAGTAGAGATAAAGTAGACAAACCGGCATAGTTGAATGCACCCCAACATGTCTCATCATTATTTAATGAACGTCTCTTTTCTCTACCTCGAATATCCACTCCTGTCAGGCCCAGCTTTATTGTTAATTTATTTCTGTTTCCATATGCAAAAGGGATCCATTCGTCATATTCAGAAGTCAAGACTTCAATAGTTTCCTCTTTCAGTCTGTACTTATAGAAATAACCATGGGGAATAATTTTCAGCCGGGTATCATCTATAAAAAGTAATCCCATTTCTTTATATAGATTTTCTTTCTCTTCTATCTCTTCTTTCCATAAATCGGATGGTTTCACTCCATTTGTGCCACATGCCACTGCTCCTTTTCGCGAGCCTGCATATATTACAAATTCCTGAACCTGTGAATACCTGAATGATAAAATCAAAGGAATATCTATTTTTTTCATTACTTTTTCTTTTAATTCAAATTATAAATGACCCCCGGACTTCTATTATCCTTTTATCTTTACTATTCTACAATCGAAAATCCAGCTGAGGATTCGGTAGGAGATATTAATATCTCTGGTGCATTATCCGGTTTTTTCACTGAATTTATTTCTACTGCTAGTTTTTTCACACCCGCATTCTCTGTATTATGCAGGATAATACCATTTAAATTAATAGCACTACGGTTGCCATCTCCCCAGATACGCAAATCATGACGATTTGTAAATACGAAGTCTTTACCTTCTTCAGCTGTTGTTTGTGCTCCAACCGAACAAGTAATAGAGATATCTCCTCCTGTAGCATTAGTGAGCAATGCACCATCCGAAGCTCTCAATAAAGAGACTTTGAAGAATCCGGAAACAATATTATTCATTCGCCCATGATCTCCTAGTGAGCTTATAGCCACATGAGCAGCCTGATCTACAATAGTACCGGTACAGCTTAACATAGAGCTTTCGAAATTGATATTAGCATCATTGATTGCATATATTTTTCTAAAATCGACAACTACCGATTTAGGTAATTCATAACGTGTATCTTCTAATGTTTTTACATTAAATCTTCCTGAATTCGCACCTTTTCCTATCACTACTCTTGGACTAATACCCATATCAAAGTCTAGATTATCAGCTGTGCCTTTACCATAAATACCTTCAACAATGATATCAGAACCGGTAGCATTGATTAGTTCTTCTCCATTGGTTTTAAAGATACCTAACTGATATTCTACATCCTGCATTCCTTCCAGACCATCACGAGTATTTATCAGCTTCACCAATACTTCCTGATCTTCGATATCTCCTATACCGACAGATTTTACCAGATAACTCTGCTCTACATTTGCCAAAATCAGTTCGAACATTTTACGTCCTTCCATCAGATTATTAGCCTTCACAGGAACTTCTACGTCTTGTTTTATCATATGACGCCCTGTTCCATCGTTCGATGGAACGAAAGACAGGCTTCCTTTTACAGGAGTATAATTATCATTCTTATTGGCAGTTCCATCCTGAGTGTAATATTCCACTCTAACAGGAATCGGAGCACCCTGATCAGTTGTTGGATAACCCGTGAGTGTAACCGTAAATATTGCTGTTGTATAGCCATTTACAGGTTTATTGATTTTCACATCGGATACATATAATCCATGTCCTAGTTTAATCAGGCGATTTTTTACATCTTTGAAAAGTATGTCGCCGTTTGAGGTAAATAGAATTTCCTCAAAAACTTTTCTGTCATCTTCTATAGCATAACGATCGAAAAGAAGTTCTCCCGAAGCAGATAGCATACATACGCGTCCACTAGATCTGCTGGTTAAGAATATACCATTCGTAGTCATATGCACCTGATCAAAGTTTCCGTCAGTAGCTTTTTGATATATCTGGCGTCCATCTTTGGATAGACCGATTATTGTTCCACGATTTCGCTCAGAATCAAATCCTACAATAACAGACTCTCCGGAAGCAGCATCCATTTCCATTCCCGAAACAGCTCCTTTAAGTATATATTTTTGCAGGTCTGTACCATCATTACGTAATAGAGAATAATAACTTTTATCTGTCGCGTTTCCACCAACGAGAACATTCCCATTCTTTGCAATTGATAAATATTGCAATGAAGTTTCGCTTGAAGCCGGAACAATCTCTTTACTGAAAATAATATCTCCTTCCGGACGTATCTTTACAACACGTCCTCCTGCAATCTGACTATTTCCAATTAAAAATATGTGATCATCTTCAGCTGTTAACATTCTGCAAAGCTGGAACTCTGGTTCAGGCAATTTGGTAACAAATACCGGCTTGCCCTCGCTATCAAGTCTTACCACTGCTGAAACAGTCCCTTCTTCTGCTGTAAATGCTGCATGGATATATTCTCTGGAGCTACCTAGTACATCAAATCCTATACATGGACCTCCTTCATCGGATACGTATTTATAGACAACCTTACCCGAAGAATCCACTTTGACTAACATTCCGGCACGGATACCACCCGGACGAGGTTCATATCCACCAAGTATTACACTTCCATCTTTAAGTTGTTGTCCGCAAAACAATTCACTCCCAGCCTCCCCAACAGTAACGTCTTTCAATATCGCTCCTGTTTCGTCAGTAATAATAAATCGTCCATAAGAGTTTTTATCTTTTTTCTTAGATAGCCAGTTTTGAGACTGTCCTAGAATCAAGAGCTTACGATTACCTATGTGATAGGTATTGTTTACAGACTCAAAACCTTTGTCCAAGGTACGGGAGGCCTCTGCTTTCCCATCTCTTCCAATCCATGTTATGGTTGTAATTCCACCATTACTCCCTACAAGTGCAACCTCCCCATTCGTAACCGGACAGGTATATTGATATGTAATTCCTTCCCCATACGTCCTGTCATAAACAACAGGCATATATTGGGCCTGAATCTTAACTAACGGATATACCGATGACAGCACTAAAACTACCAAAGTGGCATATAATTTCCTTCTTAACTGCATTGTGATCTAAATATTTATTTTGTTATTGCTTTTATATCTACTCGCCGAGCTTCCCTATTAAGTTGTATTCTGTTTACTAACGGAAGAGATTTATAGAGTGAAGAACTGGATAGTTCCCTGCTATATCCCGGAAATAGGTCTGAAAAATCAATGTCAGCCGGAATTTGTCCCTTACCTTGTACCATCAACTTTAGCGTTATATTTTGATCTTGTAGCCAACTGCTGACTTCAAGAGCTCTTTTCTCTGATAAGGCCAAATTATATTGTTGCCCTCCAATTTCATCAGCGTAACCTTCTACTATCAATGTATCTATCTTACTTAAATCAGCAGTCTTATACCATGTATTAAGAGCTTGCAATCCCTCTTTTTCCAATTTGTAAGAATTGAAATCGAAATACAGACTTAATACATTTTCAACAAATTGACTGCCTGGCAAAACTTCTCTTAAAGGAATGTTAATCTTTCGCTCTTCGCGAATTAAATTGATAGAACCATTGCTTACAGCTTTAGATTCAGTCATTCCAAATAGCATCTGTTTTTTTCTTTCGCCACCTGTATTCCTTTCGAAATAGAAAATATCATCCTTGCTTGCCAATTTCCTATCGGAAACAATATAGCCCTTGTTCTCATCGATATGTAATAAACTAAAGTCATTATGAACAGTATTTATAGGATAATCGAAATGAACCAAGCTACCAGCTACAGCTTGTCCTTCTTCGTATGTTATGCCATATACGTCATATCCACCAAAACCAACATGACCATTGGACGAAAAAATCAGTTCATTATTAAATAGGCCCGGAGATATTTCATCTCCTTCGGTATTTACCTGAGAACCTAGATTGATAGGATCGCCCCAAGTACCTGTACGATCATTCCAATGAGCAACATATATATCGTATCCGCCAAAACCACCAGGAGCATCGGAAGCAAAAAGAAGGGATCGATCATTATTGAATATGAAAGGATGAGAATATGAACTTCCTTCTTTCTGAGGGAAAGCTTCTTTGAAAGAAGACCAACCTTTGCGTTTCTGGTCATAATCTGAGTAATATAATCGAGTTTGGAAGGTATTCAGCCCCTGAGCAGTCATGCCAATACCGTCTCCTTTTCCATAATGGATCTGAGTAACTACCATCTTGGTCATATTTTGGGAAAAGGACATAGGTCCATTTTGTAAGCTGGTAGGAATCATATCCAATAAACTCTTCTTAGTATTTCCTTCATTTTTAATGGAATATTCAGAGGATTCATCCAACGAAAAATAATTACTGCGGTGGTAAAATTTCTTACTTGGATCGTGAAACCGGCTCTTACTGCTTGCATAAAAATATTCCCCGGCCTTTACTCCAACCCAAAACTCTGAATTGGGAGTATTTGCATTATCCATTCCTTTAACTGTAAATTCGGGTGTACCTATTGGCAAAAAACCTCCTTCATAATTTAGAGCATGTAAGATATTCTGGTAACGTTGGTCGGAATGATAAGCATCACGATAAGCATATCTCCGAGCAACTCCGATAGCTTTCATTTTCTGCCCTGAAAAGCGTAGAGCATCCAAATAGTTACACACATCTGTCGAACTAAATAGTTCACTAGCCATAGCCATAGCCGATTCGTAATGTGGCGTTGCTGCCGCATAATCTAACAGTGTCAGATACAATCGCCCTACTTTTAGATGAAGAGCACCTCCATATTCGGCACTTAGCGGATAACTGAAAGCCTTTTCATAAATTGCCATAGCCTCATCAAAATCCTGACGGATAAATTTTCGGTCGGCCTGAGATTCGATTCCTTTTGCCCTTCTGTCTCCTTCCGTTTCTTTTTTTATGTCTTTGCTCTGTATGATCAATGACGAAAAAAACAGAAGGATCAGAAAAGCGCTTCGCAGTAATATGTTGTTAATCATAGCAGTCTTTTTATCTGAATATATTGTATACTAACGACACTCCTATTTTAGTAGGTCCTATATAACTTTTCGTATTCTTTTTTTCAAGAGGGAAGTCGACATATTGCCCTCCTAATTGAAATTTATCATATTGCAGATGCGCATATCCTAATCCAATATTTGCATCTATGCGGAAACGGCTCGATAAATAAAATTTATATCCGGCAGTTACACCACCCGATATACCCCAGCCTTTACGTCGATAACTGGTCTTTTCTTCGTCTTTATTCTTCAACCCGATATTGAAATTTCCAGCCATTGCATAAGGTCCCACGTAAAATCCGTCCCAAAGGTCATTTGTATAATAGTACTTAGGATTAAGATAATATCTGAAATCAAGGCTACCGACAAGTGCACGAAATACTTCTTCGTTTTTCTTAAATAGATAAGGCATCCACATGATATCGGAATTTACCGTAAGCTGACGGCCCACTGTCCACTCGACTCCGATATTCGGATTTCCAGTCAGAGTAAAAGGCACATTTGTTTTGAGTGCCTGAGCTTTTATCTCCGGACTATAATAAAATAACATCAGCAGTAGTACCGCTCCCGTAGAAATGTATTTGAAATAATGTTTCATTTAGTCTAATATATTTAATGAATATCTCTTTATACGCCCAAACCTCCGCTACCAGGTCCCGATTCTCCTTCTTGCTCAATCTGAGGATTCCACTCTTCCAGATCATCTAGTCTTAGAATCTGTATATTATTACCATCTACTTCAACCACAAGAGTCTCATTCATATGTAATACAATCGGGTCTCCTGCTTTATTTGTAATACGTGTATCCAAATTGAATAACACATTATCTGATTGTCCGATAAAACTTATTTTCAAGGCAATAGGTTCCATTTGTTCACTACCTTCGCCAGACAGGTCGGGTGAAGGGAAATAGTAGTTTTGGATTCCGAACTCAAAATCTTTATAATCGATATCGAATATTTTAGATTTTAGTTGCATCTTGTCATTTATGCTATTGCGAGAAGAACGGGTATTAACACTATCAGTTAGCGCTGATAGATACTGTTTAACCCCTATTCCCGAGGCTTCAATTCTTATTTCTTTTATATTGGCTTGTGTTAATGAGGCATCAAGTTTAGTTAAGTTTTTAAATGCGACACAAATTCTTCCCACATACTTTCGTTCAAACAGGGCCGTATCAGATACAAGCGGGCCAGGGAAGTGAATTGTAGGAGTCTTATACTCTACATAAATTGCCGATGGTTCTTTATAGCTTCCATCCGTATATTGTTGCAGGTCAAACCTGGCTTCGTTATATGTATTTAGGTTTTGAAAGTTTGTTTCCTGTACATTTGTAAAACAGTAAACGGCATAACTACCGGGATAAAGCCTGAAATTAAAATTTCCGGACATGCTTCGGGCATTCTCCGCAAAGGGATTATAAGAATATCTCTCTTTATTAAGTACATCATTATAGATAAAGATACTGAGGTCCTCTATACTATACGTTTCTGTCCTCAAATCCTTATCCGCTTTGGGGACATAGACCTCATAGTTTGTCTCATCCTCGAAATAGTCATAAGTACATGACGTAGGAATAAGCAGTAGAACTGATGTGATGGCCAACAAGTAGAAAACCTGTAGATAATATCCTTTATTCATTTTTTTTTGATAATAAGATAACTCCTGAAAATATTGCCCCGCCTTACCGGGATCTTTACCGATAATAATTATCGATATTATCCCGGTTAGATGGCAAAGCAATAATGTTTAATTAATCATTAAAGTTTCTGTTGTTTATAAAATCGTAAGTATGCAATATTTTAACCTTCAATATCTTCACGTTCTATCTGTGTATTCCAGTCTTCAGGATCGCCTACCTCGATAATTAATTCACCTTCCGGTTGAGGCTCAGGTATCTCAGAATATCCTCTTGATTTGATATTCATATTCACCTCACGTATCACGTTCGGAGAAAAAACACCCTTGATTGTACCCGACCAGTATACAGGTTGAGCAACTGTAGCAAGTGTTCCATCTGCATATTCATAACCTGCCGGAACCCAACCAGCTATAACAAGAACATATCTTCTGGAAGGATCAGCATCAGCGCTAGTAGCTATTCCATCTGCTCTTGTAGCATTCGGTAATACGCGGATATCTTGCCAAAGTGTATAGTTACCTCCTAAAATTACATTAGGATTGTAGCCAGTTGCAGGATCTGCATCATTGAAAGTAGTTATGCCTTTAGATCCGATCATAACTCTATTCGCATCAGATGGCGTATCATTTATACCACCCTCAAATGAGCCCAGCTTAAGATCAAAACCTACAGGAAGTTTTGATACTGAGACAAAATTATCAGTGTGTGCAAAATCCACATCGCTAAGGTTTGGAGCTGACTCCGGCTTATTGCTTCGATCTACGCGCAAGCGCATCAATGAAATTTCACGTTTCAGTTGCAAAGCATCTACACCAGTTAAACTAGTAGTCTGCCCTTCTGTAACCACTATACCTGAAGCATAAGCAGTAAATATTTCTGAAGCCGGAGCATATGGTACTTTACCAGGACCAAAGTTATGTCCGGAAGGAAAAGCTGATTCCTTAAGGTCAATATATATGTCCGTGTTTAATTTCTTATTCTTAACATTAAATGGAGTAAACGCAACAGGGCTTAATCCTCCGTCTAATGAAGTATATACATTATCTGGATTATTATTAATGTTTGCCACAAGTGCAACATCATAAGTCCCTTCAGGAACATTAGTCCACGTAAAGACTTTGGTCGAGGAGGTCGAAGGATCTATAATGTCAGAATAAACGACATTACCTGTAGTAGAATTATACAGAAATAACTGAATTTTTTTTACATTACTCCAGCTTGTAATAGGAATTGCTGTAGATAATGCAGCAGCTTTGGGAGAAATACCATCAAATTTAATTTGGGCATTCAATTCTCCCGTTTTGGTAACCGTCTGAACATTTTCGTCGCTACCGCAAGAAGAGAACAGCAATGCGGCAGAAGCCAGACTAAATAATACTTTTTTCATGTTTGTAATTTTAAATTTCAATATATAATTAAAGAATGTGTCCATATTTCTTTGTCCTGTTTGTGCATTTGAAAAGCATGCAGATATCCTTTCACCAGAACACAATGCTCTGATAAACAATCTATTGCTAATGCTAATTGTATGGGATAGTGTTTCAGTCGCTGTTTATAGCGAAAATCTCACATATATTTATATACTAAGCTATATTCGTCCGCAGGTATTTACATAATATTGTACTAATTGTTGTTTTTAAACAAATACTTATTACATTTAAAATAGACACAATAGTTAAAAATGTAGTTTGTCACTCTAAGAGTGATAAGCGTATTTGAATTCGATGAGACAAAATTATATAAATTTATAGATGAAGATAGTCCGAAAAACGCCTATCTATTCATGTTTTCCGCCAATTCCGTTATTTTCTCTTATATTTCCTGGAGGATTACCGAAATTAGACTTACAAAAATCATTAAAACGCGATAGGGAAGTAAATCCGAAATTGGCACTTATTTGTTTAAAGGTTAAGTCAGTCATTCTTATCTGATGGAAGATTCTTTCTGCTTTTTGATTAAGCATCCATTTGTAAGGAGAGACTCCAAATACACGCTTAAACCGTTTTTCGAAACCAGATACCGTATAGTTCATGGCTTCAGCTAATTCTCCTACCGATGCGTATTTTTGCCAGTTATCCATAATATATGATCCAAATTCACTTCCTCCTTTCAAAGAGTATCGAAAAAACTCTTTCAAGGAATCTTTTGGATAGAACCATCTGAAAATATGGAAAAGTTCTTTAATTTTAATCATGTAGAAGGACTTGCACTTAGCGCCTGCATTTACATATAGCAATAGAGTATCGATATATTTTTCCAAGGCTTCATTTATTTCTAGAATAGCAGGTTTTACTTCCGCAAGAGATGAATAGTCTGGAACACTATAATTTTTTTTCTCGAGATCCTTAAAAAGATAGTCTTCACAAAAATTCTTATGCCCCTGAATAGACATTACAAACAATGTGCTATTTTCAAATGCATTACATGAAAATTTAAAGCCGGTAGGAAGATATATTATATTCTTTTCCCCAACTTTATAATTGATAAATTGGCCATAAGAGAACGATATTTCTCCACTTAACAAAAAAATTAATTTGTTCCCTAATGGTAAGTTCTCCCACGATTCATTTTTTTCAATAGAAACTACTTCTATGACAGGATTCTTACCTTGGTCATAGTGAATGCATCTCAGGTGTTCCTCCGAGTATAAAAGTTTCATAACACACAAGTTTACAGTAAGTTTAACAATTGTTTGTAAAATCTTTTGCTTTCTGTTATTCTTTCTGCACGAGAACTTCGGTAAAATGCTTTATTACAGCACAATACGCAGAATCCCAAAATTATAGTCCCGAGTGAGGTACATAATTTGTTCGACAGTTTGTAAAATAATTAGGAATCACTATGTATCCTTTTTTCCTTTCTTGAGCTTAGCTGTCCTCCATTTCTAGAGTCCTTAACTTATTATAAAGTGTAGAATTGAGTCCATACATTTCTCACGGCATAAATATATAACATTAATGGCTATAAGTCTGCTAAATTAAATAAATATTAACATTTTAATTAAAAAATGAGAAACAGAAAAAATCGACTCTAAAAAACAAAATAAAGTTAGCTGTAACAAGAGAAGTAAATCACCCTTATTCCTGAAAGTAAGTCTATCTTGTAAATCTTTTACAATCATTATTTAATCAAATTATAAAAGATTTTATAAATCGTTAGTTATCAAAAGAAAATCGTTAAATTTACATACTGCAAAGAGAATATTAGGCATTCTTTTTAATGACTTTAATCTTAAATATTCTACTAAAATATCTCTAATTATGAATGACAGGGTGCAAAAAGCAAAGAGTTTATTTGAGCAAGGCTATAACTGTTCGCAATCTGTATTTGTTGCTTATTCCGATTTACATAACATAGATGAGAAAACGGCATTGAAACTGGCTACATCCTTCGGCGGAGGATTTGCCGGAACACGAAATATATGTGGCGCTGTTTCTGCTATGGCTATGGTAGCCGGACTGAGAACCGGAACTACAATTCCTAATGATAAAGAAGGAAAAGCTAATAATTATGCTTATGTAAATTCTTTAATTGAAAAATTCAAGAATGAATTTGGGTCTATTTTATGTAAACACCTTATCGGTTTAGAAGAATCAACGACTCCTGTTAGGATAAAAGAATGTTCCGAATATATAAGTTATTGTGCTCAATTATTAGAAAATAAAGAATAGAATTTGGAACATTATACCTAATACTTAGAGCCTAGACTATATTATATAAACTAGGCTCTAAATTTTTCTATAAATATTAACCATTCACTTTCTTATAGTCGGCAAGAAATGTTGCTAGTCCACTATCAGTAAGCGGATGCTTCAGCAAACCTTTTATAGCAGCAAGAGGGCAAGTTGCAACATCAGCTCCGACCTCAACACACTGGATTATATGTTGTGTACTACGAATCGATGCAGCTAGCACTTGAGTATCCAGATCGTAAGTTGCATACATATCCACTATTTTACCCACCAGTTCAATACCGTCGCTTGAAATATCATCGAGTCGCCCCACAAAAGGAGATACATAAGTTGCCCCTGCTTTTGCAGCAAGCAAAGCCTGTCCAACAGAAAATACTAGTGTACAATTGGTACGAATCCCTTTTTTGCTAAAATATTTAATCGCTTTAATACCATCTTCGATACATGGTACCTTTACCACTATATTTTTATGGAGAGCTGCTAACTCTTCGCCTTCGCGAATCATACCCTGATAATCAGTCGCAATAACCTCTGCACTCACATCACCATCCACAATTTTACAAATATCCACATAATGCTTGCGCTGATTCTCCACTCCTTTGATTCCTTCCTTAGCCATGAGAGAAGGATTCGTCGTTACTCCGTCTAATACACCCATATCATTCGCTTCGCGAATCTGGTCTAAATTTGCAGTGTCGATAAAAAATTTCATGATATTCTATTTTTAATAGGTTGTCATCGGTACCTCTAAGTTCCGAATATATTTTAATAAAACAAAGTAGAAATGGGGATTGTTTCTCCCTGTGAATATATTTATCTATATAAGTATATTGTACAATAGGTTCTTTGACATATTAAAAAAAGAGATAAAATTCTGTCACTTTTGTCATCTTTTAGTTAAAAAAAATCAAACGAAGTAGCCAAAATTATGATAATTCTTTAGTAGAAATTGACAATACATTTTACTTTTGTAAGCATATTCACATCACACTATGATTTCTTCAAAAAGACACTGGTATCACATAATTGCCATATTTACGGTAATAGTATGGGGAACAACTTTCGTATCTACAAAGATATTGATTGAATACGGCCTTTCTCCCGTCGAAATATTTCTATATCGCTTTGTGCTTGCATATGTAGGAATATGGTTCTTCAGTCCCCGAACTCTTTTTGCCAGAAATATAAAGGATGAGTGTCTATGTGCTGCTGCAGGACTATGTGGCGGAGCTTTATATTTTGTATTCGAAAATACTGCCTTAGGTATAACCTTAGCGTCTAATGTTTCTCTTATCGTCTGCACTTCCCCTATTTTTACAGCATTGCTTAGTTTTCTGATCTATAGGAAGGAAGCATTGAAATCACATTTGATTTTTGGGTCGCTAATCGCATTACTGGGTATGGCCTTAGTTGTGTTCAACGGAAGTTTTATTTTACAAATAAATCCTTTAGGAGATATGTTAACTGTACTGGCTGCATTATCATGGGCTTTTTATGGTATCATTCTAAAGAAGCTCAATGGCAACTATTCTACATTATTCATCACTCGTAAAGTATTCTTTTATGGCATTATAACTATGTTACCTTTTCTTTTGATGGATACTGCAACGTTTACTCCTTCCTTGCTTATAAATCCAATAATTATATCCAATCTGATATTCCTTGGCCTGATAGCATCCTTATTATGCTTTATAAGCTGGAATAGTGCAGTGAAAGAGTTAGGTGTTGTACAAACATCTAATTACATTTATTTTGTCCCTCTAGTAACCTTATTGACCTCGGCGATTGTAATAGATGAACATATAACTATAGTTGCTCTATTAGGTTCTCTCTTTATCCTATGCGGCGTTTACGTAGCTGAAAATGGGTTCAAACTAAGATTCAGACTAGGATAATCCGGCTATTAAGATTGAACATTCCCTTTTTTATATATCAGGATTCGAATTATTGTTATTATCTTTACTTAAACTTAATATTATTGTAATATAAAACATAACGATATGACAAAGAAAGTACTAGCCGTAACTTTAGTCGCTGCCGTAGCTAGTGTTGCAGTATATGCTTATGTACAAAAGAAGAAAAAAGACAGACGCAAAAACCTTTCTGTCAATTTCATCTAACTGAGTTCGCTCACATCTGCAATTCCATTGCGATTAAATAATACCCTGTATCTTCGGAAATATTCATCTTCGGAAGATTTGCATTGTATAATAAAGTATAATGGATATACTTTATTCCCTTCTATAGTGAGAAACCCCTCTTCTTCGTTCGATATATAAAGAGGAATGGATGGATTATCCATTTTTTGAGTATAGTTCAATAAGTTGAAGCGGGTTATATCATTTATACCCGAAAGACGATACTCTTTATATTTTTCTATATCCTTACGAGATAGGCTGACCCACTTACGATATAATATAATCTTTTCATCATAAACATTATTCTCAGCTTCGACCAAAGGACTCCGGGCTCGCATATTACGAACTTCTTCCGGTAGTTTGCTTTCTTCGATATAATCAAATCCCTCTTTCACCCAGCCAATTTCCTGTTTCCGAATACTTAAATTAAGTTTCATATCAAAATATTTCTTCCCAAGCTTTGAAGAAAAATAGTAGCGCATCATATCTTTTATTCGGTCTTTAAACATATAACTGAATACTAATATGATAAACAAGTCGGTAGTAAAATTGCCAAATCGTTGGGTCGCAAAAAACGAGATAACAGTAGCAAAAATCATAGCAACTCCCGCAGCTATACTATAATAAAATTGCTGAGCCAAGGCTCCGTCTTTCTTCCTTACGATTTGAAGAAACAAGTCACTCTCTACAAATTTTTTCAGAATGTTACGTTGTGTGATGACAAGGCTGTTATGATTTTCATCACCCTCATTTAACAACCTGAATCCACGTTTCTTCCGATGGTTAATTTCATCTTCAACCAATTTATGTAGCCCAGGCTTTACTTTATTAAATAAAGGCTTTGCCTTCAGTAATCTCATTATCTGAAAGGTATACTGTTCTATAATATTTCCTAGAAATTCGTCTCCAAAAAGGAAATACTCACGCTGCTGCTTCGTAATCTCCGGCTCGGTAAGTTCATCCCACATTTCTCGATATTGTAAGGCTATGTTACGTATATCTCGTATATAAGACTCGATATGCATATTAATAGCTTCATCAGTTTGAGTATTTGCAATGACCTGTACATGTCTGCGTAAAGCACTTTTCAGAATACACATCAACATTTTTATCTGATATACATAACTCTCTGTGATTGCCTCATCTGTAGGATCAATAGCCAGATTATCAATAGCTTTTTGTAAACGGGGAAAAGGCCCCCTGCCCGCCTTTAGTATTTCTTCGAGAGAGTAAACCGGGGTGATTAGGCGGATATTAGTTTTCACATCTCGATAAAAATCAGACTTCTCATATGTTGAACGATTGATATCAAGACTATTGGGCATAAACATCCATGTGTTGATCCGAAAATCATTAATATCACCCGAACTCTTATTGGTAATAAAGCCGATCTTGAATTCGAGTGAAAAATCATCATGTACCTTTACTTCTGTATCAATCATTTGCTACCTCCAATTCTTATATGGATTCTTCACAAGTGAAGCATTATAATATCTTATATCGCCTGTAACTTCGTCTCCTAACCAAGTCGGCCGATCAAACACTTCAGATTCAGAATCCAATTCTATTTCGGCAATTACTAAACCGTCATTGTCGCCACGGAATTCATCGACCTCAAAGGTTCGTTCTCCATTTCTAACATAATAGCGAACCTTATCAATAATTCCGGGTTCACAGAGCTTTATTAATTCATGGGCTTCATTAACAGGAATTTCTTTTTCCCATTCGTATCGCGACAAGCCTGACTCGTTGCTAATTCCTTTAATGGTAATATAAGCTTTATCTCCTTTTATTCGAATACGTACAGTTCGCTCAGCAATAGAAGAAAGGTAACCTTGTACAATTTCTTCATCTGCATAAGCATATTGCTTATAATTTCCTATTACCAGAAATTTACGTTCTATCTCTAAAGCCATCTTTTGATATCTAAAAAGAGAAATGTGCCAATAGGTAGAGTATAAGACTTTACCATATTGGCACATCCATCTATACTTTTTCCTTTATTGAATTATCTGCTTAATAGCTCCCATTTCAGAATAGAATATCACCTTGATCGGGAGTTTATTATTATCAAACATTTTAGGAGCCAATACATCTTGTACCCCATACTGCACCACATCACATTCCTTTTGGACATAAGTTCGCCCATTATAAGTAATTTGTAGAGCTGCTTTATTTGGAATGTTATATATAATCCCGGCAGAAAACTTTTTCTCCAAGTCCTTTTCTTCTTTTGGTGTCAACACAGGTACTTCACGCGGATCTTTGTTTTTCAAGGAAAGTGTAACCGGCTGTCCTGAAAGATCATTTGCATCAACAACACCTAATTTGGAAGAAAATCGGAAAATAATCCTGTTATCTATATCTCTTTCATCAGGGATAACGGTAAAGCTCTTATAACCTTTTTCGACCGCCTCAGTTCCTGTAAACATTGCAGATAAGGCTTTTTCCTGCTCTTCCAATTGCGACATCACCAATTGATAAGCGTTACCATCAGGCGGCATATTGTCAGCGTCACCGGTAAGTATATTGTTACGGCTTTCGCGCAAACGATAAATTTGTTTTGCAATCAGTTCTGCTTGCTTTGCAGTAGAACCAGCTCTCAATATTTCTTCGGAAAGAAAACTCCGAGGATCAGGCAATGAAGGGGAAGATACAACATCAGCTTTTACAGCCTCATCTTTTGTGAAAGTATAATCGTCATTAATAGCACAGATCAACCCATCTTTTGTGAGTGTTACAAATGGTGCTGTCGTGTTTGATCTGAACTCCACCAGATACGATTTGTCTTTATCAGGAATACCCTTGATGGTTACATCTATATTATCTAATATATACGATGTTGCATTTTCAATTATCGGATTAGATATGCTCAAATACCTTTCAGCATATTGATAGAACTCACCAACCTTACGCGTCTTCTTTGTATATTCAACTGTTACAACCAATGATGTTTTAGGGAGTGAATAAGCTACACCATAATCATTGCTTTTTACTGCACTCATTTTTACTGTATTCTGAGCACATAGTGTACTGGTAATAAATAGCAACAGCAAGCTTACGTGATATTTCATGCGTTCCTTGTTTTAAAATATTAGTATCACAAAGCTAAGTATTTTTTACGAAACTAGAAGCGTTGGTTCATAGCATAGTTTATTTCGGAAACGATGTTTATCCGTAAAATCTCACACAATAGCATACAACCCAACAAACAGACCTCTACTAATATACGCAAGTAACAGACTTTTACTCTAGATCAATATTCTCCGAATATCGGAGCAATAGGTGTCACTTTGAATCATCATAGCTTCAAGAATCTATATAGGAACAAAAAGTAAAATTAAAACGTTAATTATAAAGAAGGTGAATCTGATATAAAACAATAATAGCTTATGGATACTCAGGAATTATCAAAACGTTATATGGAAAAATATAACGAACTGACCTTAAGTTTCGAAAAACTAAAGATCAACAATCTGGTAAATAATCTTAATGAAGCCATCTCTAAATCTGATATGACTATGGTAAATCAGTTATATAATAAGGTTTTGGAATGGAACAGTAAGGTTGAACAGTTAGAAGGTGTAAAAATCGCAATTGACAGCCAGTTCCACCATCTACATTTACCTTCTCCTGCCTTATTTGCAATAACATTTGATGGAGAAGAAAAAGTATGGAAATTTAGTACTGGAGCAGATTAACATCCTAGCGTAAGACCAAAGGGATTGGGGTGAAAGATACCCCAATCCCTTTGGTCTTACTTTTCAATAAAGCTGAAGACTTTATTGTTAATACTCATCCTCGTTAAAGAATTTATTTGAAGAATTATATTATTGAATATAAATAATATATGATTTTAAGTATATCTTTTAGTGAAACTCATTATACCATAAATAGTCACCATTAATAAAATTTAGACACAAACTTACACCTTACAACATTGTTATTTTCTAGCTCGTTTATACAAAAAACTAGAAATAACCCTTTACCTTTGAACAAATAGGCATTTTAAAAACTAACATAAAAGAAGTCTATAATGAAGAAACGCTTTCTATCCATTATTCTTTTTTATCTATTAATCTCTTTTTCTTGTAAGAATAAAGAAGCCAAAGATAATATAAGTAATTCCTCAGAAACAAATAAAACTCAGGAACAAGAAACTCTTAATATGAGGGAGAATGATGAACTCCTGAAAATCAAATTTTCAGAAGTAACTGTCTCATTTCCTAAATCAATTATTCTATTAAACGAAGAAGAACCCATTATAGAGGCTTACCAAAGCGATTCTATCCATATTATAATAGAGATGGGAGAAACAATAGAAGGTCAATTAATAGAAATAATTACAGATAACCTGAACAACATGAAAATAGAGCAATGCTACGAAACAAGTATAACTGTTATGAATGAAGGTCCACATTGTGACCTTACCAATTGGAGGCATTATTTATCTAACTGGATTGAGCTTAATAAGAATACCAATAACCAATTTATCTGCTATACATATGAAGATAACGAAAAAGAGATTTTTCCTGAGATTGATATAGAAGAATTAAAGGATGCTGTTTTAGTACATTGTGGTGAAAAATGGCATGAATTAATTAAAGAAAAATCTAATCCAAAAGAATATCCATTTGGTGTAGGAATAAGTCGTTACTACCTTAAAATTACAGGCTATAATGAAAAAGAGTTTGTATCAAAAATAATAATTTTAGAAAATCCTATGGGATGCTGATACAAACTAAAAAAGTTGCATTTAAGAATTTTAGTTAAGCAAGGGTATAAAAAAGAGATTAGAGTAATTATTTGTTACCCTAATCTCTTGTGTATATGCTTTGTTTTAAAGCTTTTTACTTCTTTTCGAGCTTAATACTCATCCTCGTTAAAGAAGAAGTCTTCCTTGCTCGGATAATCCGGCCAAATATCTTCGATTGTATCAAAGATCTCATCTTCATCTTCTATTTCCTGAAGATTTTCAATTACTTCTAATGGTGCGCCTGAACGTTGAGCATAGTCTATTAACTCTTCTTTTGTTGCAGGCCATGGCGCATCTTCTAATTTTGATGCAAGTTCTAGAGTCCAGTACATAATATTTTTAGTTTAATTATTTGTCAGCTTGGTTCTATTTTCGCAAAAATAGAACTTTATTTCTTATATCAATGCTTGATTCCAAAATATTTCTTGGCCTTTCTTGTTACTTTCCTTTCTGGCAAGTAGGAAAAAGTAATCCGACAACCGATTTACAAACATAAGAATCTGATCATCAACAGGAAAACATTCTTTAACCCGATATATACACCGTTCCGCCCTACGACAAACTGTTCTGCAAATATGAGCTCTTGCTGCTGATTCACTGCCTCCGGGTAATACAAATTGCCGTAAAGCTGGGAGTGCGCTATCCATCCTATCCATTTCACTCTCCAATAACAAAATATCCTTATCGGTAATTATACTTGCTGCTTTAGGCGATATGGCTTCTGTTTCAGTAGCAAGGTATGAACCTACTGTGAACAACTTATGTTGGATGTATGAAAGAATCTCCAAATCATGTTTCTCTTCGATTTTCTCTATTAGAAATCCTACAAAGGAGTTTAATTCATCTGTAGTTCCATATGCTTCGAGCCTAACATGAGCCTTTTCTACTCGCTTTCCTCCAACCAAGGAAGTCATTCCCTTATCTCCGGTTTTTGTATATATTTGGCTTTTCTTCATTTTATAACAATTTTAAAAACTAATCTGATAATTCCACTTATAAAGCTGTTTATCAAAAAATAGAATCCCTACATTGAACAAATCTAATACAGCCGTTCGCGACTCTATATTAATTATACTTTTCCATAACGTCTGGTGATGTTTATTTGTTCGGATACCTTTCACTATTATAAATGTTTTTTCATGCGATATATTCAATAAATATTCAGAAATATCGAATGAAAAGGAGGTATAGCTACTTAGGTTTAATAAGATACAATCTACCTTTTCGGATAAATCAGGTAAATCTTTATCTGTGTATAATTTTATATTCCTATCCCAATTGTTATATAATTTCTGAGCTTGAGCACGCTTCTCTTCCGAGGGCTCTACACAGATGCAATTTATACTTGCTGATGGAGCAGTAAGACAAAGCGTGTCGACACCGGAGCCGGAGCCTATTTCCAATACTTGTCTTACTTCAAAATAATTGGCTAGCCTAAAATACAACCGGCTATATTTATCCAATTTAAAATGTCTCTGAGATTTATTCAAAACAAAGCTGATATCTTCATATGCATGATAAGGAGTTTTCTCCTCTATCACCTTTGTAACCAAGTTAAACACAAAGGGAGAATGTATTCCATGCCCCCGATGATGACGTATTTTATAAAGTAATTTTAATCCTGCTTTTGAAAGTTTGTATATACGTGGCATAATAGATCAGAATAACTTAACATAATAAGTCAATTTGGCTGAGATAACCCTATTGGCCGAACGGCTGAAATAATCCGATTTTTTATTATTGTATATATCTCCTAGCCCAAAATAATAGCGGCCTTCCAAAGCAAAACTACCTATACCTGTTTTGAATTCTAACCCTAAGCCCCCCATAATACCATAATCTATTTTCTTGTCGGCCATTCTATAATATTGATGAGTGACTTCATTTGCCGGAAGATCGCCACTACCCAGATGCTCGAACAATGCATTATTCATTTTCTCACTATCACTAATTAGAAATCCAACTTTAGGCCCAAGGTTTATTATAAATCGTACTTTATTTCCAAAATAGATATGAGTAAGGATAGGTAGCTCCAAATAATTTAATTGGTGAGAATGTTCATACTCAGGATGATCTTGGAAAAATTGCTCCCATCCCTGCTGACTATAATTTAATTCGGCAATGAATCCCAGATTCTTTTCTGATATATATTTAATGGAGATACCGCCAAAATATTGCTGGCTACTTTTAGTTCTTAAGCGTTCGGATGGAACAGGTCTTTGAAAATCGACAGAAGAGAAAGTCGGCCCAAAGCCAACCCCCACAGTCCACTCCGGTTCAAATTTTTTCTTTTGCGCATTTAGAAAAGTAACGCAAAAAGCAGCAATGAGTAATAGAAAGATCTGTTTTTTCATCATCACTTACTAATGTCTATTTTTTCGATACCAGAACCTGTTTGATAATGAATCAGATATAATCCGTCATTGATAAACCCTCCATTGTGGTTGACCTGTGCAAAATGAACTGCCGATTGTAATGTAGCCACTCTTAAATTTCCAATATTATTTTCAAAGTTACTTCCATATTTATTCAATGCACTCAGAAAGTATAATCCGGCATCATAGCCAAGATAACCGTATTTAGGAAAAGAATTAACTAAATTCTTGTTGTACCATTTTTTATAATCCGCCTCAAAGTTCTGCACCTCTTTCGCTTGTTCGTTAAGAAAGAAGATACTATAAATATATGAATTATACTTATGTAAACTGGCTGTGTGTTGGGTATAAGTCTGCCATTCTGGATATCCGAATAAAGTGATAGACTCTGCTGCAGCTGAATTTATAGCTACTAACAAACGACGAAGAGTTAATTCAGAAGAGGATGTCGGGATAAGAATATTCTTTTCGGAACTACTAAGCAGTTTCATTACGTCATCAGATAAACTTTCTGATGAAGCCGTAGTTTTAAACTGTATATTTGATCTTGTCAATTCTTTTTTTAGTTCGTTCACAAAATCAGATTTATCGTTATTTGATCCGGCTTCTGAAACAAATATGATATTATGATCCCTAAATCTAGATTTAAAGGTTGTAACTACTTCACTATATAAGCTTGAATGAGAAGTAGTCATCTGAAACATTGTGGGTATAGTATTCAAATCAGTCACGGAAGCAAAAGGTACAACATACTTAATACCCGTTCTTTTAGAAAATTTAGTCAATACATCAATCTGTTGTTTAGATACACCTCCTATAACTAAATGAAGATTTTTCATTTCATTAGTTCCCAGTAAACTTTCTAATTTCTTTGTGTTTTTTTCTGCTCCTATATCAAATGTATATATCTCAGCATTTAACCCCTTTTCTTTTACTTCTTTTACTGCTAATAGAAAACCTTCATAATATTCTATAAGTTTTTCTTTTGGAATACTACCTCCATTATCCATAAAAGGGAAAAGAACCCCAACTCTTACTGTTTCACCTTTCTTAGCATAAGGAGTCTCTGCAATCAACGGTTCTTGCTTCTTGTCATTAAGCTTCTGCCCATTGGCTGATCTAGGTATAATCAAAATCATGCCATCTTTCAGTCCTCCATCTTTTAATGATGGATTTGCCGTAAGTAAAGCTTCAACCGAAACATTATTATTTTTACCTATATTGTAAAGGGTATCCCCTTTTTTAACCTTATATTCGATATTGATATTAGCAGAAGCATTATTGCCTGCAACAACAGAGCTTGTATTAAAAGAAGGAATCCTAATTGTTTTGCCTATATTGAATGTGCTCTCATCTAATCCTACATTTGCTTTTTTTAGATCATCAACCGATATATTATACATGCGCGATACCGAAAACAAGGTTTCTTTTGCCTCAATTTGGTGATTGCTAAATCCTGTGGCTTTTCTTGCCATTTTGATCACCTGTAGTTTATCTCCGGTCTTAATCCCTTTTTCGGCTTTTGGATTCAGCCTATAAATTTCATTTACAGTAGTATTATATGTGGCAGCGATCGAATAAACAGTTTCGCCTTTGGCAACTATATGAGAAACAATCTCATTAGCCTTCTGATCTATTGACACTATTTCTCCCATATCGGAACTATCAGTAACAGCTGAAAAGCTATTCAAAGATCCGATAAACATAATAGCCGATAAAAAAACTATATTCTTAAATTTCATATTGATCAATGTTAAGTAAAGGCACAAAAGTACAAAAAATTGCCTTTGTATTAGGAACTAAACTTTTTAATTCGTTTTTTAATCATTTATATTTCTCCCATAAGCCCGAATGTACAATTTCACGACAATCATTTATAAACTCAAGCATATTTTCATCGGTAAGTCCTTCTGTTGAAATGGGTTCATGTACAATCAATTCAAGTTTACAAGGATTGATCAAATAAGTATGTATCTTCATCAGATCAAAGGGCCCGTTTACAGTTATAGGAACAATAGGCAAGCCCATCTCTTTTGCAATCACAAATGCTCCTCTCTTGAAGCGTCCCATTTCACCGGTTTTAGTCCTTGCTCCTTCAGGGAATATAACCATGGAAGAACCTTCTCCCAATTGAGCTTCCACCTTCATAATAGTTTCTTTCATAGATTTAACATTTGCCTGGTCTACAAATACATGGCCTGCTATTTCTGAGGCTTTACCTACAAAAGGAATTTTTCTTAACTCCTGTTTTTGTACCCATTTTATATTTTGGTTAAGATAACCATATATAAGGAAAATATCGAATGCACCTTGATGATTAGGTACAAATACATATGACTGATTGGGATCAAGATTTCCATGCCGAACTATTTTGATCCGACATAAAGCCAGGCGGCAGGCGAGTTTACTCCAAAGGTGCGGCGGATAATATCCCCAAAATGTACGATTGCCTATAAGGCAACCTATCATAACTGTAACAGCCGTAATTATAGTTGCCACCACAAAAATAGGTGCGAATATAAACAGTTGATACAAGAAGGTTATGATTCTTTTCATGCTCTTGATATTTCGGTTCAATATACAAAAATACATTTTTTTAATTAAGTGTGTATCCAATTTTTATTTGAAGTTATTCTAGTAATAAAAGCTCTGTCAGTAAACCTCTTCATTGGAAAAGAGTTAATAGGTGTAATTTAAAAATAGAAATACCCAATTCTTATTATCTTTGACCTACTAAAGAAAGATAGACGATAAGAAATGGATTTCAAATTAATCTCGAACTATAAGCCAACCGGAGACCAACCGGCTGCAATAGCAGCCCTTTCTGAAGGAGTAGAACAAAACATACCATCACAGACACTTCTTGGTGTAACAGGCTCGGGCAAAACTTTTACTGTAGCAAATGTTATCCAGAATGTAGGCAAGCCGACTTTAGTACTGAGCCACAACAAAACTCTCGCCGCTCAATTGTATAGCGAGTTTAAAACTTTTTTTCCTGAAAATGCAGTTGAATATTTCGTTTCTTACTACGACTATTATCAACCCGAAGCATACATACCTGCAACGAATACATATATAGAAAAGGATTTATCTATAAATGAAGAAATAGAGAAACTCCGTTTGGCAACAACAACCTCCCTCCTCTCCGGAAGACGCGATGTAATTGTAGTGTCATCAGTGTCGTGTTTATACGGCATGGGAAATCCAGAAGACTTTGAAAATTCGACAATAAAGTTGCAAACCGGTCAGAAGCTGGTTCGGGATGTATTTCTCCGCATGCTGGTAAGTGCACTTTATTCGCGAAATGAAATTGACCCTAAAGCCGGTAATTTTAGAGTAAAGGGAGATACCGTAGATGTATTCCTCGCCTATGGAGATCCTATAGTACGTGTGGTATTTTGGGGCGATGAAATAGAGAGTATTGAATGTCTCGATCCATTAAGCGGAGTAAAAATAAGCACATATAATGATTTTCGAATATATCCGGCCAACTTGTTTGTCACTACTAAAGAGCGTATGGTCAGAGCTATATCTGAAATAGATATAGATTTGGGACGACAAGTAGATTTTCTTCAATCTATAGGGAAACATCTGGAAGCAAAACGTCTTTATGAACGTGTAACCTATGATTTGGAAATGATACGTGAAGTTGGGCACTGCTCAGGTATAGAGAATTACTCCCGTTATTTCGACAATCGCAAGCCAGGAACACGTCCTTTCTGTTTACTGGATTTCTTTCCTGAAGATTTTCTAATGGTAATAGACGAGAGCCATGTAACAATTCCACAAATCAGAGCGATGTATGGAGGAGACCACTCTCGAAAGGAAAACCTTGTAGAGTACGGATTCCGCTTACCTGCCGCACTTGATAACAGACCTTTGAAATTTGAAGAATTTGAAGCTCTAGTACCTCAGACTATATATGTGAGTGCGACTCCTGCCGATTATGAACTGATAAAATCGGAGGGTATTGTTGTGGAACAATTAATACGCCCGACAGGACTACTCGATCCACCTATCGATGTACGCCCTAGCTTAAATCAGATAGACGACCTGATGGAGGAAATACAAATACGTGTGGATAAAAGAGAACGAACTCTGGTGACTACACTAACCAAACGTATGGCAGAAGAATTAACTAACTTCCTAGCTAATAATGGGGTAAAATGCGCATATATCCACTCCGATGTAGACACTCTCGATCGTGTACAGATCATGGATGATTTGCGGGCGGGAGAATTTGATGTATTAATAGGAGTAAACCTTCTACGTGAAGGACTCGACCTTCCGGAGGTTTCTCTGGTAGCGATACTTGATGCCGATAAAGAAGGATTCCTTCGCTCCCACCGTTCATTAACTCAGACTGTAGGACGTGCTGCCCGTAATGTAAATGGGAAAGTAATATTCTATGCCGACAGGATAACCGAAAGTATGGAAAAGACCATTAACGAAACAAATCGTCGTAGGGAAAAACAAATGGCCTATAATGAAGAACACGGTATTACACCTCAGCAGATACAAAAAGCATTAAGCTCCGTTTTCAGCCAAAGAAAAACTGAAGATACTGTCGTACAATCATACAATCAAGACACTTCTTTAGCTATTGCATCCGAGGAAAAGGTACAATACATGAATAAAGAAGAGCTGAAGAAAGCGATTGAAAAAACAAGAAAGCAAATGACAACTGCTGCTAAAAAATTGGAATTCTTAGAAGCTGCTCAATATCGTGATCAATTAATCAGATTGGAAGACGAATTAAAATCGAAAAAGTAAAACAAAAAAATTTCTATATTCTGCTTAATGAAGACCTACAATTTTTTGTAAAAGGCTGAAGATCATACTTAACTTCTCCCGTTTTTAATCATCATAAACGAAAAAAAATCTATATAAACTATCTCCTTTTCACATATATACATCTGTTAATTAATTATTTAAACAAACTTCAATAAAAAAAAATCTTTATGACGTTTGCTGAATGTCCTTAATATCTATAGGTTATATATCTTTAGGGTACAAACTTGAGTAATAATAGAATACAGAGTTCTTCTTCAGTACCTATTATTTGTTAAAAAACGAATCACTATAATAGTATAAAAGAACAATCTAATATACCACACGAACATTAGTATTAAGAACACTTAAATAAATTAGCATTATGATGAAAACCAGACTTTTTCTCTTTGCACTTACCCTATTATTTTCAGGAGTAATTATTGCTTCTATAGACACGAATACCTATCAGGATGAAACATATGGAGACGGACAGGGAGGTAGGCCTGTTAGGCCTAGGATTTATAGTACACCAACCTCAAAGATTGGTGTGAACCAAATTGAATTAACATTTCAAGAAGAATCAGATCATGTTAGTGTGATCGTAAAAGATGAATATGGTCTTATACATCACAAACGAAATGTAAATACAAAACAAAAAAAGAAATTATTAATAGATCTACCGATCTTGCCTAAGGGCGATTATAAAATTGAATGTGTAGACTCGAATAATAACTTGATAGATTGGAGCAGTTTTAAGATCAAATAAAATTATAGCACCTCATAGGGATTATGGCATGGCTCAATGCCATAATCCCTTCATTATTAAAACACCACGTTTAATGAGAATCGAAATTATCAAGGTGTTAACCTATATCTTTAGTATATTCTTAATGCCATTATTACAGGGATGTAAAGAAAAAAATCACTCGACTGAATTACTACAACAAGCCCGGCTGGAGGCAGAGGAAAACCCATCGGAAGCACTACGCCTATTGAATTCTATCTCTGACCCTGAGACTATGGATAAAAATAATTATATGTTATATATTGTAGTAAAAGTCCAGGCAAAATATAGAGCAAAACAAAATATTGTGTCTGATACTCTAATTTTTGAAGCACAAAAGTACTTCGATAGTAAAAATAACTCAGCCTTATCTGCTCTTGCTAACCTTTATGCAGCTAGTGTATATTATGAAAATAACTTGTCCTACAAAGATCTGGAGCATTCAAGATTATCTCTCTTTTATGCGAAAGATGCCGAGAATAATCTATTGATGGCAAAAAGTTCAAATATCATAGGCAATATTTATAATGACAAAAACATGTTAGATAGTGCTATTGTCTATTATAAGCAGGCATTAACATATTACGACAAAGTAAAGAATACCGAAGAATATAACCTTGAAGTAAGAAAGGCTTTAGGTATGGTATATAGAAAAATGGGAGATATAGAAAATGCCTACAATTCTTTCAATGATGGATATATAATATCTAAATCGCTAAACAATTCGCAATACAAAGTGACTTTCGAACATATGCTTGGAACAATATACAATGATAAAAAAGACTATATAAAAGCCGAAAAGTATTTGCATCTTGCATTAAATCAAACTTTAAATCCAAAAGAGCACAAACGAATATATCTTAGCCTATTGATGCTATATAATAATAAAAATCAACTTGACTCAGCAGATTATTATGCTAACTTACTTAAAGAATCCTTACCTGAAATCACATATCCTTATACTTTACAAGAGTCTTACAATAGCCTCTCAGATTATTACCAAAAACGAGGAGACTATAAAGAAGCCTCTTATTATGCGAGCCTACAGAAAGACATCGATTTGAAAATCAATGAAGCTAATAATTCTAAGTTATTAGTAGAAGCGGAGCAAAAATATAAAGATACGCTCAAAAAGAAAGAAGCAGAGAATTTACACGTACGCAATCAATTATTATGGGTATGTGCTATACTTGTGATCCTCCTAATATCTGCTATAGTTTATTTCAAAATAAAATATTTCCGTCAGAAAGAAGCAGAGCAACGTAAGCTATTAGAAGTCGAATTAGAGGGACAAAAAGCTGAAATGGACGCAAAAGAGAAAATATGGGAACAACAATCAAAGTCTATTGAATACTTGCATAATATATATGGAAATATTATCACAAACTGGGGCGAGATTGATAAAAAAGTACAAGCGCTAGCTAAAGAATATGGTACAACAGAAGAACCTGAACTATATTTAGAAATAAAGAATGTCATGGAAAACTTTAAGCATGATACCAATCAATATCTTATTGAATTAGCAAAAGATTACCTGCGAGAAAAGCCTTATGGAAAAGACGCTCTTTCGGTTTTGGATGATAAAAAAATATTGTTATTTATGTTGTATTATAAAGAGTATAAACGAAATGAAGTTTCAATTTTATTAGGGGTAAAGCCTCATAAGCATAATATGTTGCTGCGTAAACTAGAGCTAAAGAATAAATTAGTCAAAGTAGGAATGCCTGAAGAGGAAATATCCCAAATTCTATTTACAGAGGACAATTAGTATTATCAAAAACCATATGTCTAAATAAAGAATGGAGAAAGAAATCTCATTCTAATATTGATTTTCCTCCTCCATTTTTTCATTGTAATTAATTATTTTTTACCTGATATCATTCCTCCCACTCTGCTATGATCGACATTTCATCGACTGTACATGCACTAAAATATCCCAAAGCACCCCCTTTTATATTGGTAGTAGGATTGGCCAAAGAATTTTCGATATCCATCAATGTCTTAAAAAACAGATAAGCTCCTCTATCCAAGCTCTGGAATTCGATCAATATATCATCCCCTTGTTTAATCGGATCTACGTCTCTATCATTGGTAAATACCGGTAAAAATTGATGGATCGGGCTTCCATCCATAAATTCGGCTGATAAGGCAAGCTCGGTCATATCAGGCAATTGCTTACCATTTATGTAAACAAGGCATCGATAATACTGGTTTTCCTTGCCTTTTGGATCATTAAAATGGATCATTGGAACCGCATAATCCATTACTTTAATTTTATACATCGATAATGAATCTAACTTTACTAACGGCGGCATTGTCGATGTCGATGTATACTCTTTCCCTTCGTATACTACCGACATATTGTAGGTATGCCCTATCTCACCTTTGAGCGTTTCGGCTACATACCACCCGGAATCATCTTGTTTCAGAATTTCAGAAAGGCCGTTATTATCAGATATTTTAACGATCGCTCCTTTGAGAAAAGGGTATCCGCTATTGTTATTAAAGTCGAGAGTCTGGCTCACTCTTACACGGGCTAGCTGATCCTGCTTTACTATTCCTTCTATCTGTATGCGTGGTGGTACCGAACGAAGATACACATCAATTTCTTTTTCACATGAAGTCACGGAAAAAGCTAAAACTATTACTAAGAATATTATACTATATGTATTGATTAGATTATTCATAAAATTTTGTTAATTAATTATTTAAAATTTAAAATTCCATGAAATAGATGGAACAAATGTGAATAGAGAATACTGATAAGCCGTCGTTTTGTTCGGATCTTTTGTATTAGTACGAAACTGAATCATATAAGCATTTTCTCGTCCGTAAGCATTATAAAGTCCAAAAACCAGTTCCGAATGGAATTTCGATGTTTTCTTCAATATGCATGTCGCTCCTAAATCGAGACGATGATAGTTAGGCATTCTGTAACCATTTCGTTCAGCATAATACATTACATCTTTACCATTTATCTGATATTTGCCACTCGGATATGTTATTGCATTTCCTGTATAGAAAACCCATGCCGCCGATAATGACCATTTAGGATTTAATTCATACATCCCCACAATGGATATATCATGTGTTCTATCCTGAAATGCATTATACCATTCACCTTCGTTTATCCCGTTAATTTTCTTCTCCGATTTCGACAAGGTATATCCTATCCATCCGGTAAGTCTACCTAAACGTTTTTTCAGACTTAGTTCGACTCCATATGCACGCCCCTTGCCCGATAGTATTTCCGTCTCAATAACATCATATCCCTGTATATCGGCATTATCTTTAAAATCTATTTGATTTCTCATATCCTTATAGTAACCTTCGACGCTAAACTCAAACATATTATCGGAAAAATTACGGAAGTACCCTAGAGAAACCTGATCCGCTATCTGAGGTTTTACATTGTTAGAACTTGAGGTCCATCGGTCAAAAGGTGTTCCTTGTGCTGAATATGATAGTAGGTGCATATTCTGAACAGTTCGGGCGTAAGCCGCCTTTATAGAAGAAACATCATTCAGTTTATATGCAGCAGATAAACGAGGTTCAAGATTGAGGTATGTTTTAACAACTTTACCTGAATTATACCATATACTATCTAAGACTTCATTATTTTCGTCCAACGTATAATATTGTCCTTTGCCTAGTGCCATAAAAGCAGATATGCGCAATCCGTATACAACTTCGAGCTTATCAGATATTTTTATCTGATTAGAAGCATATATTGCATTCTCTAGGGAATAACGATGATGTAGATTCACAGAATTCTTTTGTTCCGAATCTATGTTATAATCTCCGGGTGCAAGATCATGCCTTGTAGATTGTAGTCCAAAACGCCACTGACTAGTTTTATTTTGCTGAAACAAAAACTCCTGTTTCAAGCCATAATCTTTTATCTTCGCTTTTCCTCTCAAATCCATCCCTACTTCCATACCGAAATAATAATCGTATTGATTATACGCCAAAGAGGTTTTGGATACCCACTTATTATTTATGCTCCTATTCCAGTTTACGGTTAAGAAAGTATTACCCCAATTAGTTTCAGCAGCATCTTTCAATACCATTTTATCCTTACCCAAGTAACCTGAAACAGTAAGCTGATCTTTATCCGATAATGCAAAATTGAGTTTCATATTCAGATCATAAAAGTACAAATAGGCGTTCTGAGCATCTTTAGCTCCCGACAAACGAGCTATTGCATCAGCATAAGTACGCCTTGCGCCTACCAAGAACGATGATTTCCCCTTTTGTATGGGTCCTTCAACATTTAGGTTGGAAGAGATTAATCCTAAGCCTCCATTAACATGGTATTTCTGATTGTCTCCATTACGTTGCTGAACATCGAGTATAGAAGCGAGACGCTCTCCGTATTGGGCTGGCATAGCTCCTTTATATAATGTAACATCACGTAATACTTCTGAATTGAAAGTAGAAAAGAAACCCATCAAATGAGAAGCATTGTAGAGAGAAACATTATCCAACAAGATAAGGTTCTGATCGGCACTACCACCACGAACATAAAACCCGGAACTACCTTCACCCGCACCTTGCACTCCAGGCATGAGCTGTATCGTTTTTATAATATCCTTTTCGCCCAACAAGACTGGAATTTTACTTATTTGTTGTATTTCAAGTTTTTCAACTCCTGTCTGAGGAGCAGATACATTAGCATCAGGTCTCTCAGCTGAAACAACTACTTCACTAAGCCCAATAGATGTTTGTTTGAGTTCTATATCTCTAATTATATTTTTATGAAGTGATATCTCAATCTGTCTTTTCTCGAAACCTATATAATCTACTAATAAAGTATATTCTCCCTTAGGTAGGCTAATACTATATTTCCCATTTTCGTCAGAAGAGACACCGTTCCCATTACGGTCTTTTATAATGATGGGTACACCGATTAGAGTTTCTTTGGTTTGGGAGTCAACAACGGTTCCACTTATTTTATATGTTTGTGCCACAGACGTAGCGGTAAACAAAAAAAGGCAAAATAACCATAAGAACGAAGCCCAAGCTTTTCTTGATGAGTAGTTAAAGCGTAATCTCATAAATTTGTTAGTTAATTGTTAGTTACATAAATCAGATAAATGAATAGCTCACTTATTCGAAAAATTTGCTGATAACAAGCAGTCTAAGAATCTCTCTTATCTCTTAATTAATCGCAGTAGCGCAATCATATTCTTTTTGATCCTGAATAAATATAACTGTTAATATTTAAGTATATTGTATTAAAAGACACTGTTATGTTAATATTCTTACAGAATTATTATTCTTTCTTCTATTTGTCGTAAAAAAGATCAAAACATCACAGCATCATCGAAATTAGATAATAATCTGTTACATTTCATTTTTTTTACGAAAGCCGAAGGTATGGCTATTATATCATCAAGGAAAGAAAAAAGCGACCAAATTGAGTGAAAAATCGACGAATGAGTATATATAGATGATGAGTGAAAAGAAATTTTATAGAAATACCTTCTGAAAATTTATAATGATAAATCTTATCCGGAACTAAATATTCAACTATATTTGTCTGTAATTACGCCATCGCATTAAATGGCATCGGATTGAAAACCAAAAAGGTAAATAGATACTTCTCAAAAGATATTTATTTATTCGGAATGAAGATTAATAGGATCAAAGCATATCATATTTATAATTTATTCGTTTCCTCGAAAAAAAATAAAAAATCTGTAACCAAATGTAATTTCCTGTAGTCATATATTCGGAAACAGATTATAAACAAAATAAAAAACAATTATGGATACTTTAACTGGATTAACGAGCATAGTAGCCGTGTTATCAGCAGTCGCACTGCCAATCGGACTAAGCATGTATATTGTACTACGTTCTATAAGCACAAAGCATAAGGAGCGTATGGAATTGATCAGACAAGGAATTATTCCACCTGAACAAACTAAACCAACTCCGAACAAATACAGATCACTCCGCAATGGAATTCTTTGTATAGGAATAGCTTTAGGACTAATCATCTCCCTAGTCATATCTTATATGATGAATCTAGGTGAAGACCAAGCTTTTTGGGTTGTCTCCTCGGGAATACTACTGTTCTTAGGTCTTGGTTATGTAGTATTCTATCTGCTGGTGAAAGGGAAAAAAGAATTTGATGACGACGCTGAATAAATGAATGAAAAGCAACAGATACACAGGGTACTGAAGGGAGAAACATCTGCCTTCGGCTACTTTGTAGATACCTATCAGGACATGGCCATTACTATAGCCTTTCGCATCTGTGGTAATAAACAAGATGCGGAAGACATAGTGCAAAATGCCTTTGTCAAAGCTTTTCATAATTTGCACACATTCAGATCTGACAGTAAATTTTCCACATGGTTCTATCGCATAGTATACAATACAGCTATCACTGAGTCGAGAAGTTCGGTCCATAATACAGAATTTGTCGATTACAAAGTAATAGACTCAGATAGTTCATACTCAGAAATGGACACAATAGCCATGGTCGAAGAAAATGAACGTAAAACTATGGTTAACGAAGCTCTAGATAAGATGCCTAAAGACGAGGGAGTATTGCTTACATTATACTATTTGGAAGATAATTCGGTAAAAGATATTGCATCTATAACAGGCTTAACTGATACGAATGTAAAAGTGAAACTGCATCGTGCGCGAAAGCGATTCGCCGATACGATAAATCTACTCATGAAACACGAAAGTGCATAAACTTTAAAAAATTATATATATTTGAAATATGAATAAAGACAATATAAATTCGCAAGATCAGAAATTTAAGGAACTGCTTTCAGGTACCAGAATGAAGGCCGGAGAAAACCTTAAGTTCAGAATTATGCAACAGATAGAAACAGAAAAAGCGTTGGTTGCGAAGAAGAATACGAGCACCCGCTCAATTCTGAAAAACATGTTTACTATCTTTGGGGTAATGTATATATTGATTGCGGTAGTTGGTCTTTTTATATATACCAAAGATGGGGAAAATGCTTTGAACTCGATGACATTCTATCTTCCTGTCATATTAATATCCTGTGTTTGCAGTATGTTTTGGATGATATCGGTATACGATGATCGACGAAGAAGCAAGCAAAAAAGTAAATAAGAAAGAGCCGCCCAAATACATTTGGCGGCTCTGTTACTTTTGTAATTGATTTATTCTTTTAATTACGATCGATTATTTTTTCAATTCCTTTTTTACTTCCTTTTTCACTTCACCTTTAGTCGCCTTTACATCAGCTTTAACTGCTGGTTTTGCAGCTTTAGCATCAGATTTTACTTCTTGTTTTACAGCTTTTGTATCAGCCTTTACTTCTTGTTTTGCTTTGTTTACTTCTTTTTTAGGTGTTACATTTTGAGCCATTACACTAGTAGATGCAATCAATGCGATTGCTACAATACCTGAAAGAATAATCTTTTTCATAATTTTTTTTGCGTATTAAAGTGTTAAACGTAATGTTTAAATACGAAGCAAATGTATATCAGATACGGTTTTGGAGCGAGTTAATCCGCGTTAAAAAAAATGGCGCTTTGTGTAAGTATTATTAAGGAATATTTTCTTCGTTTAAATACTTTTCCTCCGATTCTTTTTTGAAGGAAAAAAGATGATTTGGTTATAATTTTACTTAACAGATACAGCTATTAACTTCTATTAGCATTAAAATGTTAAGATGAAATATCCTATCACATAACTTATCCGACAGAACCTCACTTAATAAAAATCTGTCTAAACTCAGATAAGTAAATACAGATGGTAAAAGTATATATAACCTAGAGAACGGAAATACTCTTTCCGTCCCCTTATATCGTTTCCCTGTCTTCTGCAAAAGCAGAAGCCAATCAGGAAAGTAAATATTTTATATTTCTTCTTATCCGGATACACTCACTTTTATACCCAATTTTTCTGCTCTTATTGCTATTTTCTTCAATTCGTCCAAAGAAACCTTTTCTAAATTCTTTTCGGGAGTTTCCCTATCAATGGTATATATCATTATCTCCTTCGGATTTGTTGCTCTCACAGCTTCTAACCAAGCTGAAACTTCCCGTTCGGTCGTATTGTCCACTATCTTTCCATTATGACTTCCCTTCAAAAACATTGTTTGCATAATGAAATCTCCTTCGAAGCGTTTAAACAAAGCTATTTGCTTCTCAATACTGTATTCCGGAGAATTAGGGCGGTCTATTAACCTTACTGTATCCAAGATAGCCGAATCAAGCTTAAGGATATTATTATCTACTTTCTTTAAAGCATCAAATACCGTTTGTTTACCGGCGTGCATAGCGTTTGATAAAACACTTATTTTCGCATTCGGAAAATATATGTTCCTAAGCTCAATAGTATCGTCTATAATTCCTGCAAATTGCGGATGCATTGTCGGCTCTCCATTTCCTGCAAAAGTAATGACATCTATTGCTACTTCATCTTTTTGTAGTTGTATAAGTTTATCTTCCAGTGCAGCTTTGACATTATCCCTATCAGGCAGTTTTGTCTTGGTCCTAAAATCTTTATTATATCCGCATTCGCAATATATACAGTCGAATGAACATAATTTGCCATCGTAAGGCAAAAGATTCATACCTAGAGAACTTCCTAAACGCCTGCTATGTATAGGCCCGAAGACTATTTCGTGAAATAATATAGTTGACATCAAATATCCTTAATTAATAAATCTTTCTATAGTTTTAATGGCTTTGTCTCTATTCGATCCGAAACAACGGCCTAATTCATTATATACAATCTCCTCTGCTGCAATTTTTATTTCAGGCTGTTCAAGCTTAATTTTCAAGGCCCCCTCATATTGAAAAGAAGAGCCAATGACGGATGCTATAAGGATAAAACCTTTATCTTTTATAATATTATCTGGGATCTCTACTTCAAGATTATTTTTATTTACAAAATCTTTTATACTGCGAATAATTCCTAATTCAGCTCCATCGATTAGCGACCCATGGCCGAATGTTTCCGTATACCCTGCAAAAGATTGCACGTATGAACTGATACCGGACTCAGGTAAACAAAGAGAAATCTTATATCTAAACCCATCTCTCTCTTTATCAATATCCAAGCGTAAAGAAGACTGATCGCAAGAGCGCTCAAGTATTAGAACATCCATCCTGTTGAATATTCCATTTGGATAGTAAAATACACATTCCTGAAAATCGTCATGCATATTATCAATACATGTAATTTTCACAGCAGAATTTATATAAGCAATTCTACGAAAAACGGAGCACAAATATTCGAAATTGATGTCAGTTGTTTTAAATATACTTCTATCGGGAGTAAAATATATAATTAAGTCTTCCGTTAAATATCCTTCATCTATATTTAATGCAAACTCTCCCTTTCCTCCAGATAATATATAAATCTTTCCAGCATTATATACCTCTATATTTATAGATTCACTAAGCCCTATAATTACAGATAAAGGCTGTATATTTCTTTGATTATTTAAAGAAGGCACATCATTTAGAGCATTAAACTTTTTAATAAGAGCATCTACAGCAATATCTGAAGACGATATACGGATTGTATTCTCCGAAGTGAGTTCTATATCCACCTCTTCCAATCTCGCAGATGAAATAAGATTAAGGACAACCGATTCAATCACTGTACAAATCCCTTTTGTGGAAAGATCGCCGACATACATAGCCGGACGTAACCGAAGACTCTCCATTAGAGATATCTTTTTCTTATCGGATTCTGCAAACTGATTTTCCATACTCTGTTCTATAAATTTATACTCACTTTCAGATTACCCAACTTACACCGTACATTATCAGGACATATCTTATAAACTTACCTGCAAACATACATATATTAACTATGTAGATATTAGCACGCATATATCCCAAGGCCAGCGCAATTATATCCCCTACAACAGGCATAAAACTAAAAAATGCCATAATAGCCCCTTTTCCTTCGAGCCAATGTTGCATTCTTTCTATTTTTGCTTTATCGACCTTAAGATATTTTTCTATCCATTCTATTTTTCCTAATCGTCCCAGATAATAATTGGTCATACCTCCAAGCCAATTGCCTACAGATGCAATAATGACACAACTCCAGGCATTCATACCCATTGCAAGCAAACCTGCAAAAACAAACTCTGATCCAAAAGGAAGTATAGTAGCCGCCAGAAATGAAGCTAAAAAAAGACCTATATAGCCATATTCGACAAATCCGTCAAGCATTCATTTTATAATATATAAATAAGGCGAAAAATGGTGCTAATATACAAAGACCTATCCCGGCCTTTTTGACCCAAGATTCAGCCTTTACTCTTTCTTCTCCATATTTCACTTTTCGAACCAACGACCCAGGACTAAATATCATGAATAAGCCGAAAAGCAACATGAAAATCGCATATAAATAATCGTAATTAGAATATTGTTGCATTATTATTACTTTTTAGATGGTTTCCTTCTTTTTTGTAGAAAAATATAAATACACAATACAAATATACTCAGAATGGAAATATAGTAACTCACTTTTTGAATAATTGTGCCTTTGTAATATACTTTCACACTACCCGATTTATCAACAGGTATTTGTATTAGTCCGCGCTTGCTTTGGGTGATAGCTAGTTCTTCTTTTTCCAATTTAGCCACGTAGCCTTTATAGTAGAGCAATGGCAATTCGAGAGAATCTGAATCTTGAACTTCTATATCAATATTCAGATGGCCTCTATCCCTATGATATTCTAATACATGCACATGCCCTCCCAAGCCTATAATAGAGTCTCCCCTAAACAAAATATGATAGGCCGACTCCATTCTATCAGGAACATATTCGGCTCCGTTGAGATAGAAAAAGTTTGAAGGATTAGGCTCTTTATTGGTTTTATGAATATCTATATGCTTCTGTCTGAAATTACCATTATGCGTATACAACGTAATCCCTGAACAAAGAACAACTATAACAGCAACTATAAATCTAGATCTTTCCTTCATAAATATACGGGATAAATAGTATCCACCCGCTAACGCAAGAAAAAGAGTTACTAAGAGGTAAAGCCGCCCCGGATATTGAATAAAAGACAACAAAGTAAAAGGAAAACGCCCCCACGGAAATAACTGGGATGAAGCAAAAATATAGAATAATCCGATAAGCACACCAATATCGACACTCCTCAACATATTTGATTTTTCTTTTACAAAGAAACGCAGAAAGATCACCGCAGTCAATAATATCCCTATACCAACTATCGATATATCTTTGGGGTAGAAGAAACCACAGATCAAACCCCAAAAAACATAGAGCAATGGAATTTTAGATCTGGAGGGAAGTGTCCAATCATTTGTTTCGTAGCGATATGAATTTGCCAGCATTTGCTCCAAAAGTGGATAAATATAGACGGTTGTAATTAATAACGTAATGAAACCAGCTAGAACGAGGAAATAGATACGTCGTGGTTCTTTAATAAATGATTTATAATAAAATATAAGTATTAAGACAACTGTAATAAAAGTAAGGACAGTAGATATAACATGTGAGAATATCAATAAACTAAAGCCGATAGCTATGATATACCATTTTTTGTAATCACCTTTTATTATATGATAAAGCCCTAAGAATACTAAAGGTATAAAGGTGAATGCGAATACTTCGCCCAATGCTCCCCTATTATACACATCGAAAAGACGATAAACAGAGAATGTATATAAAATAGAAGCCAAAAACGCAACATAGGAACTTTTATAAACTATATTTACCGCCCAGTACATAAATAATCCACAGAGAATGGTCATAGTAAACAACATTACTTCATAGGCTTCGCAGGGACTAATCAGTGTTCCCAGAGCGGCAAAAGGAATAAGTATAATATCAGAATAAAATACCTTACTCAGATAGCCATAATTCAATGCGGCCATATGGTCTATATAGATAGGGAATGTCCCTTCGCGAAAAGCAGTAATAAGAGCTTCAAATCTTTTGAGATGAAAATAATAGTCATAACCCGGATGTTCGTAAGCCGGACCATAAATAAGAACCATACATATTGCAAGTAATATAAGTGTTGCAAGAAAGAGACAAAAATGGTATTTCTTATTCTCAGCAACAGTATGTATTATTTCATCTATTTTATTCATTCTTTATAGTTTTCTTTCTCCTTTTGTCAAAACATATGTATACTATCAAGGCTAAAATACTAATTATACTAATATACCAACTTACTTCTTGTAAAATTGTTCCTACATAGAAAACCGAAACCTTTCCTGATTCATGAACCGGTATCTGAACTAAACCTTTTTCACTTTCTTCAACTAAAACTTCTTTTCTATTGAGATATGCCTTATAGCCTTTGTAATAAACTAAAGGCAGTTCTATTATATCAATATCTGTTACTTTTATATCGAAAGATATAGCCTTTCCTTTTCTGAAAATATCTGATACTTTCGTACCTATATACTGTGCTCCTATACTATCACCCCTTTCGTGTATATAATTATGAGAAGGTACCTTTACGGGAAGATACTCCAATCCGCCCAGATAATACTCGTTATCAACTGAGGCAATCCCTGTAAACCAATGCGGGGCCTCACTTTTTGCAAGTGACTGCCAATATTTATAATTATTATTATTTACAAAGAAAACAGCTAAAGTAAAGAGAATAATCCCTGCGCTTGCAATAATATACTGCCTTCTGTCTTTTAGAATAACCGAAAGATAATATGCACCACCAATAGCTAGAAAGAATATGATAAACTCATACAAACGCCACGGAAACTGAATAAATCCGAGAGGCAAGCGTCCCCATGGAAAAATTCCGGAGGACATTATAAGCAGAAGGACTCCTATCAGAATACAAAAATCAGCTATTCTCATTGGCGGTTTTTTATCCTTAACAAACAGACGCAGAGATACTAATATAATTATCAAAGGCCCTGTTCCAGCCATATTTTGAGTTTTAGGATAAGCAATGCCACTAAGGAATCCCCAGCCAAGATCGGTAAAACTCAGTTTTGTTTGTCCTGTAATATTTTCCTTTATACTATAATAAAAGGTATTGGACATCATCTGTTCTAACATCGGAAATATATAACTGCCTACAATAGGTAAAGTTATAATTGCTGCTAATAACAAATAAACAATACGTCTAGGCTCTTTCAATAAAGGCCTATAGCATAATATTACAATGAGAAAAAGTGTAATAAAAGTAAGAACGGACGATAACAAATGGGTATAAATAAGTAGGCTATAACCGATTGTTAGTATATACCATTTCTTGTAATTTCCTTTTATAATATGATAAAGTCCTAGGAATGCAATAGGAAGGAAAGTAAACGAAAGAGATTCACCAAGTGCGGCTCTATTATACCAATCGAAAAGATGATAAGCTGAAAAAGTATATAAGATAGCACTAATAGATGCAACAAAGGATTCTTTAAAAATGACATTTACAGCCTTATAAGTAAAAAGTCCACATAAGAATGTCATTACGAAGATCATTGCATTATAAGCTGATATAGTTCCGATAAAGATCCCCAAAACAGCGAAAGGTAGAATGATCAGATCGGGATAAAATCCTTTTGTAAAATAACCATAACCTTCTAAGGCTTTATAATCTATATAGATAGGATAAGTCCGGTCTTGTAGAGCCTGTATCAATACATCAAAACGACGAATATTGAAAAAATAGTCATGTCCTGCATATTCTGATACCGGCCCAGACAAACAGACCATAAACAGAGATAAGACAAATAATACGACAAGAAATATATAATAATCGTATTTCCTATTTTTTATATTATCCAAACTATTCATTTTTCTATCGGATTCACTTTATTCCTCTTGAGCATAAAGATATATGCACAAAGGCTCAAAATACTAAATAAAGTAATTAACCAACTTATTTTTTGAAGAATCGTACCCTCGTAATACACCTCTACATAACCAGACTCGTTAATTGATACCTGAACCAGGCCATTATTACTTTCGGAAACAACAAGAGAATTGTTATTTAATTTTGCTGTATATCCTTTATAGTATATTAGAGGTAATTCTAGTATTTCATTTTCATTAGTATTTACACCGAATGAGACAACCTCCTTATTTCTTCCAAAGTCAGTAATACTTGTTCCCGGCTGCATTGATATTATATCATCTCCCCTTTCTGCAAGATATTCTATAGATGGAACTTTTACAGGTAAATACTCAAGGCCTATAAGGTGATAATTATTTTCAAATGTCGATTCGCGTACAATACCAAGACTACACCGCACATCGTGATACATCTTTGCATCATTAGACATCATAACAATCGTACAAATAACAAGCACTCCACCTGCCATAAATCGACGTGTATTCGACTGCAATATCAAAGACAAATAATATCCACTTGCTACGGCAAACAAAAAACTGGAAAACTCATACAGTCTCCATGGGATTTGAATAATAAATAATTTATTGAAAGGGAAAAGTTGCCATGGAAATAGATAAGAAGAAGCAAAAATATAAATAAGACCAATCAACACGCATATATCGGCACTCCTCAACCGAATCGACTTTCCATATACAAACAGTCTTAGAACAATAGCGCAGGTAAGTAGCAAACCTGTTCCGGGAATAAATTTCCGTTCGGGATAAACAATACCGCTAAACAGTCCCCAAAAGATAGAATAAGTTCCTAGTAAATTATCTTTGATCTTCATTAAAGGATTTGTCTGATAATAAAACGTATTGGAAAGTAACTGCTCTATCATCGGAAAAAGAAAACAACTCACAATAGGAATAGTAAATACCCCTGCAAGAATTAGGTATAGTATCCGCTTGGGCTCTCTGACAAATGATTTGTAATAAATGAGTAAGAATATCACAGTAGTGACAAACATCAGAAGTGTTGCAATAGCATGTGTAAAAATAAGGAGACTGAAACCAATAGTGATAATATACCATTTGCGATAATCGCCTTTCACTATTTCATAAATCCCCCAAAATACAATGGGTATAAATGTAAAAGATAAAGCTTCTCCCAATGCCCCCCGATGATATATATCGAGTAAACGATATATAGCAAATGTATAAAGTAATGCGGATATCGCTGCTGCATAAGTATTTTTGTATATTCGATTCACAGAGAGATATGTAAAGATTCCACAAAAGACAGTCATTGTAAACAACATAAACTGATAAGCAAAATCAAGATTTGTCAGATTACCTATAAAAGCAAATGGAATCAGTACAAAATCAGGATAAAAACCCTTTGTGAAATAGCCATAACCTTCAATAGCAGAATAGTCAGTATAGATAAGGAAAGGACTAACCTTAAGTCCATCCATTAAAGCCTCCAAGCGTCTGAAATGAAAATAAGAATCGTGTCCGGGGCAAAATGGAGAATATAAATAGACCATTGTTACCGAAAGAAGACCCAATAAGGTAAAGAAGAGCCAAAATTGGGCTTTCCTACTCGAAGCGATTCTATTCAAAATAGTATCTATTTGTTTCATTTATTCACAGTTTGCTTAATCTTTCTTCTTTGCATAAATATGTAGATACACAATCCAACAATGCCAATAATAGTTACAAAATAACTAATCTTTTGAATGACAGTACCCTCATAAGAAACTTCTATATGACCTGATTGTACTATTTGAAGCTGTACCAACCCATTTTCACTTTCCGATACAGGCATATCCATATTATCTAACTTTGCTGTATATCCTTTATAGTATATAAGAGGAAGTTCGGCAGTATCGGGTTTATCTATGCTTATGTCAAAACCTGTAACAGATGCTATCTTCGTGAAACTAGATATATTTGTCGATTCATTATCCACTATTATACTGTCTCCTCTTTGATGTATATATTCGATTGACGGTACTTTAGACGGAATATATTCTAAACCACCGAGATGATAATCATTATTAAAGGATGCAATCTGTGTTATAGGCCTACCGCAACGATACATCCTATACATTTTAGCATCATTAGCCATAACAAGCACAATGGTAAAGGCAATAACGCATCCACCAAAAAGCAGTCGTTTATTACTTTTCAATATTTGTGACAAATAATATCCTCCTCCTATAGCAAAGAAGAAACACGAAAATTCAAATAATCTCCATGGCATTTGTATAAAATTCAGCATACTGAATGGAAAAATAGTCCATGGGAATATGGGTGAAGAGGCTACGATATAAGCTAATCCTATAATTACACAGAGATCAATACTTCTCAGTTCGGCTGATTTGCCATATACAAATATTCTCAAAGCAATAGAACACGTTAATAATAATCCCACTCCCGGAACAAAGATTTGGGCAGGAGCAATCACTCCTGAAAACATCCCCCAAATAATCCAGTGAAACGGTAAGGCTGAATCTTCAGTTTTCGCCATAAGATTATGACTTTCATAGTAGAACGTATTCGAGACCATCTGCTCCAGCATCGGATAAAGGTAGTAGGCTGTCACAACCAGAGTAACAATACCTGCTATTATTAGATAGATGAAACGCTTCGGCTCTTTGAGCAGCGACTTGTAGTATATCAGAAGGAAGATTACCGATGTTATCAGCATAAGAACCGATGATATGAGATGTGTAAATATCATCAGGCTAAAGCCAATAGTTAACAGATACCACTTCTTATAATCTCCTTTTATAATATAGTAAAGCCCAAGAAATACAATCGGAATGAATGTAAAAGTTAGAGTTTCGCCAAGTGCTGCACGATGGTATAAATCGAGTAGCCTGTAAACGGCAAATGTATAGAGTAATGCACTAATAGAAGCAGCAAACGAATTTTTATAAATATAATTTACAGTTATATAAGTAAATACTCCGCATAGCATAGTCATAGTAAATACCATGAACTGATATGCAAATTCAATATTTGTGATATTGCCTATCAAGGCGAAAGGAATCAATGCGAAGTCAGGATAAAAAGCTTTCGAAAAGTAGCCGTATCCATCAATAGCATTATAATCGATATATATAAGCCAAGGACTTGCTTTAAGTCCGTCCATCAATGCTTGCAAACGTCTGTAATGAAAGAAGAAATCCTGCCCCGGACAAAGAGGTTGATAAAAATACATCATTATCAGCGTAAGAAACACCAATATGACAAAGAACAGCCAAAAATGGCTTTTCTTATTCGCTACTATTCTATCCAACAAGTTAAATAGTTCCATTATTTATTCGTCTTGCACCCTGAGGGATGTAAATGTATACACATAAAATCAAAAGACCAATCAATGATATATACAAGCTCGTTTTCTGTAAAGTCGTACCTCCGTAATATGCTTCTATTTCCCCCGATTCATCCGTTATAACCTCAACTAACCCAAGATCACTTTGATATACGGGAAGTTTTTCACCGTTCAAAGTTACACTATATCCGTAATAATAAAGAAGAGGAAGTTCTAAAGTATCGATTTTATTTACCAACACACTAAATAGCGTTGTATTGTATTCTCTTCTTAAATTCTCTATTTGAGTATCTTCATTTCTAAAATCAACTTTTTCTTTCCTATCTCGAATATAGGATATATCGATCAACTTGGAGGGCAAATACTCTCGTCCTATCAGATTATACCCATTCTCATAGTTTGGCTCTACCAAAGAGGCTCTTGCCTGAGTAAGAACTCCTCCATTAAGATCAAGCGATTTATAATTCTCACTCTGGATATATGTGGTTGCCATTGTAGCTACAATAAAAACAATAGAAACCACAAAGCGCTGATTATGCTTAGTAAACACTAAAGATACATAATATCCTCCTGCAACAGCAAAGAAGAAACTTACAAATTCATATAACCGCCATGGATATTGTATAAATCCTAACAAGCTAAAAGGAAAACGGCCCCATGGAAAAATACGGGATATAGCAATAATAAAACATATTCCGATTATAACTCCTATATCTACGCTACGTAATAGCTGTGATTTATTTTTAGGAACAAAGAAACGTAAAAACACAACAAGAGTGAGAATAACCCCTATTCCTGTCCAGAGTTCCCTATGAGGATAGGCAATACCACTGATAAATCCCCACAAAATATAGTCGAAACCAACTTTTCCATAACCGGCCCCTCCTCCCGGGCTCCGCGAATCAAGATAAAAAGAATTTGATGACAATTGTTCCAGCATCGGGAATGTATAGTAAGCAGTAAGAACAACTGTTACCACACCTGCCAAAACAAGGTACAAGATACGTTTAGGCTCTTTCAAGAAAGATTTATAATAGATAAATACCAAAATAATCAATGTCACAAACATCAATACCGATGCTATTGCATGAGTATAAATAAGTAAGCTATAGCCAATAGCAAGTACATACCATTTTCGGTAATCCCCTTTTATTACATAATATAATCCGAGAAAAACAATTGGTAGGAAAGTGAATGACAGAGCCTCAGCTAATGCAGCCCGCTGATATATATCATACAGTCTGTAAACGGCAAAAGTATAAAGAATAGCACTAAGTGATGCTGCATAAGAGCTTTTGTATATCACCCTTATTGTATGATACATAAATACCCCACATAAAACTGTCATGGTGAATATCATTGCATCATAAGCAAAATATATATTCGAAAAGATTGCTACAAGAGCAAAAGGTACGAGAATAATATCCGAATAAAAGCCTTTAGTAAAGTAGCCATAGCCATCAACATTACTAAAATCAACATAAAAAGAAGGATAAATTCCATGCTGTAAGGCATCTGCTAAAGTGTACAGCCTCCTGTAATGAAAAGTGAAATCATAGCCCGAATAAGAAGATGATGAGCCAAAGCACCACATCATAAATAATGCAAGAAAAACCAATACTGAGAAAAATATCCAGTATTGGCTCTTTTTGTTATGTTGCATATTATTCAGAGTATTTTCTATATTCATATCCACTCTTCAATCAATAGTTATAAAAACCAGAAAATCAGAGTACAGTTTTGTAAAATTAATAGTTTCATTCCAAAAGATCAATGTGCTTCCAGCCAATTTTTTCCTTTGCCACAATCAGCTTTTAATGGAACAATAAGCTTATAAGCGTTTTCCATTTCTTCTATAACAATCTTTCGAACTCGATCTAACTCATCTTCAAATACGTTGAAATTTAACTCATCGTGCACTTGAAGAATCATTTTAGACTTAATATTTTCACGATTAAAACGATCGAAGATATGATTCATTGCGACTTTGATAATATCGGCTGCACTACCTTGTATAGGTGCATTTATCGCATTTCGTTCGGCATAACCACGCACCGTTGCATTTCGTGAATTAATATCAGGGAGAAAGCGTTTACGCCCGAATACTGTTTCTACATAATTCTTTTCACGTGCAACAGCAATACTCTTATCCATATATTCTTTTACTTTAGGATAAGTATCGAAATAACCATCAATCAGTTCTTTTGCTTCTCCACGAGGTATAGTCAACCGTTCGGCTAAGCCAAAAACCGAAATACCATAAATAATACCAAAGTTTGCTGTTTTAGCCTTGCGACGCATATCGCTAGTAACTTCATTTATTGGTAGCTTATATATTTTGGCAGCTGTGGCAGCATGAATATCTTCTCCTTCGTTGAACGCATCAACCATATTTGGGTCTTGACTCAAATGTGCCATAATACGAAGTTCGATCTGAGAATAGTCAGCAGAGAAGAATACACATCCTTCATCAGCTATAAAAGCCTTTCGGATTTCCCGACCTTGATCTTCACGGATCGGAATATTTTGTAAGTTAGGATTGCTTGAGCTCAAACGCCCCGTCGCAGTAACTGTCTGGTTATATGACGTATGCAGTTTTCCATCTAACGGACTCACTAATAGAGGCAAAGCATCGATATAAGTACTTAATAGTTTTTTCAACCCACGATATTCCAAGATCTGCCCAACAATAGGATGGGTGTCCTTCATACTCTCCAATGTTTCCTCACTGGTTACATATTGCCCGGTCTTCGTCTTCTTGGGTTTATCCACGATTTTTAGCTTATCGAAGAGTATTTCTCCCACTTGTTTCGCCGAATTGATATTAAATTCTTGCTCAGCAGCTCTATAAATATCCGATTCTATATTTTGTAATTGTAATGTCAGTTTTTTGGAGTATTCACTTAAAGCACTCTTATCTAACTTTACACCTGTATATTCCATATCGGCAAGTACATAAATCAATGGTAATTCTATTTCATATAATAAATTACCCAAGTCCTGTTTCTGTATTGCTTTCTCGAGAATAAACTTCAACTTCAGTGTTATATCGGCATCTTCACATGCATAGTCTTTTATCTGTTCGGGACGGAGGCTACGCATATTCAACTGGTTCTTACCTCTAGATCCTATCAGCTCATCAATATGGATAGTCCTATATTTAAGATAAGTTTCGGCCATATAGTCCATATTATGCCTCAATTCAGGATTGATCAGATAATGTGCGATCATCGTATCGAAAAGTTTTCCACGAACGTGTATATTATACTTCTTTAGTACAATAATATCGTATTTTATATTTTGTCCTATCTTTTCTATTTTTTCATTTTCGAAAAAAACACGAAATTGCTCAACAATCTTTCGTGCCTCTTCAAAATCGGCCGGAACAGGGACATAATAAGCCTCTCCTTCTTTAAAAGAGAATGACATGCCTACCAGTTCACTCACATTAGGATCAAGACCTGTAGTCTCAGTATCGAAACAACAAAATTCTTGTTTACTCAACTTCGAAACAAGATCAATAATTTCCTCTTCTTTTTCTATCAAATGATATTCATGTGGAATATCCTTCAATTCTTGCAAACCGGAATAACTATTTATATCTATATTTTGATCCGACGGGGGAAGCAACTCGGCAAATAAATCTCCTTGAATAGCTTCATGGGTAGTTGTTATTCGGACAGGATTAGCAGGTGTTCCATCCTTTTTCAACACACGATTTATCAATGTTCTGAATTCAAGTTCTTCGAATAAGGCAGATAGTTTTTCCGCATCTATTTCTTTACGCTTAAATTCATCTTTATGAAATTCTACAGGGACGTCTGTTTTGATCGTTGCCAAAAATTTAGAGAAGATAATCTGCTCTTTGCATTCTTCCAACCTCAACTTCAGTGTACCTTTTATATTTTCTGTATTCTCAAGCAGATTTTCAATAGTTCCGTATTCAGCTAATAACTTTTGAGCGGTCTTAGGCCCTACTCCCGGACATCCCGGTATATTATCCGAAGCATCACCCATCAATCCGAGTAAATCAATCATTTGCTCCGGCGAGGTAAGCTCATATTTTTCCATGATCGCCTTAGCATCTAATGTATCGAAGCCTGTACCTGCAAACTTTGGTTTATACATGAATATATGATCGCTGGTCAACTGCCCGTAATCTTTATCGGGAGTCATCATATACACGTCAAATTTTTCCTTTTCTGCTTTTTTAGCTATCGTGCCAATCACATCATCGGCTTCATAGCGGGGAACCTCCAGTTCTTTAATATTGTAAGCTGCAATTATTTCCTTTATAATTGGTACAGCAGCGCGGATATCTTCAGGGGTTTCCTGCCTCTGAGCTTTATATTGCTCATAGGCATCGTGACGAAATGTTCCGCCAGGAGGATCGAACGCCACTGCAATATGCGTAGGATTTTCTTTACGGAGAAGTTCTTCCAACGTATTTACAAACCCAAATACAGCAGATGTATTCTGTCCTTTTGAATTAACTCTGGGACTTTTGATAAAAGCATAATATGAACGGTATATTAATGCATATGCGTCTAATAGAAATAGTTTCATTGTAATAATTAAAAAAATCTGTGGAAAGTTACGGAAAAAGCAGTGAACTACAAAAGAGAAAAAATGATGGGCTATATATTTTATAAAAAAGAAACTTAGTAATTATCTGTTTCTGTATATAACTTCATATATTTATACATTTAGGGTTAAAAGATATTGAATTTTCGAACACAAGAAAATAAAAGTTTATGCGTTTTCTTTAATATATGACTAAATATTATCATATCTACGTTCAAATATAGAAATAAATAATGCTAAACGCCGAATTATTTTTAAATTTGCACTTCAACTAATTTATGACATGGACAAAAAGCTTCTCATAGCTAAACCGGTAGCGGAAGAATTAAAAACATTCAATCGTTATTACAAAGAATCAGTTTTTTGTAATAATCCTAGAATACAGGAAATTATCGATTATATAATGAAGTCGGATGGAAAAAAAATACGTCCGATTTTGTTATTATTAGCAGCAAAGGCATTTGGTGAGATTAATGAAACCACTTACCAAACTGCTATCACTGTCGAGCTTCTACATACAGCATCCCTCATACATGACGATGTGGTCGATGAATCTAAAATACGAAGAGGAGAGGCATCTGTCAATGCCATATATGACAATAAGATGGCCGTATTAGCGGGAGACTTTTTCTTATCTACTGCATTAATAAAAAGTGTACTTACCGGTAATATGGAGATTATTTCAAACATATCAGATTTGGGCCGCAATCTGGCTGAAGGTGAGCTCAATCAACTTTCACTGGTTAAGGAACTTATTCTTGATGAAAAAGAATATTTTGAAGTAATAAAAAAGAAAACAGCATCTCTTATGTCGGTATGTATGCGTACGGGAGCAATGTCTGTAAATGCTTCGGAAGAGGATGTAAATAAATTTACAATATTAGGAGAACTACTTGGAATATGTTTCCAGTTGAAGGACGATATATTTGACTATTTTACAAATGCAATAGGTAAACCAACAGGGAACGACATACGTGAAGGAAAGATCACACTCCCATTACTATATGCCATTAGTAGAGCAGAAGAAGACGAGAAGAAGGAACTACTGACCATTATAAATTCGTATAACTATACTAACGAAAATATTCAAAAGTTAATAAACTATGCCAAAGAGCATGGAGGTATAGACTATGCTTATCAAAAGATTGAAGAATTTAAGGCGCAAGCAGAAGATATAATAAACACAGTACCTAATGCCGAAGTAAGAGACGCTCTAGCTATTACTGTCGATTATATTGTAGAAAGAGCATACTGACAATTGCTTCCCTTTGTACAAGCTTATTTAGCTTGTGATCAAAAATACCTGACGATTTTATAGCATGAATACATACGACCTGATAACAATCATTGGCCCTACTGCATCAGGAAAAACAACCTTGGCATGCCACCTGGCTTATGCTTTAGATACAGAGATAATCAGTGGCGATTCGAGACAAGTTTATAGATCAATGGATATAGGAACAGGCAAAGACCTCGCCGATTATACTGTAAATGGAAAACAAATTCCTTATCATCTCATTGATATTTGTGAAGCAGGAGAAAAATATAATATTTTCGAATATCAACATGATTTTCACAGGATATATACTGATCTGAAAAGTAAAGGGAAAACGCCTATTTTATGTGGTGGCTCAGGCTTATATATAGAATCTGTACTCAAAGGGTATTCCCTTGTAAACGTACCTGAGAATAAAGAATTAAGGAAAAAATATGAGGAATATAGTCTACAAGAACTTACCGCTATTCTTTCCGAATATAAAAATCTTCACAATACCACAGATGTAGATACTGCTCAAAGAGCAATTCGTGCTATCGAAATTGAAGAATATAAAAAGCAACATCCCTTAGAACAAAATGAGTTTCCTCCATTAAACAGCCTAATAATAGGAGTAAATATAGACAGGGAACTTCGCCGAGAAAAAATATCGAAACGTTTGGCTTCCAGACTTAATGAGGGTATGATAGAAGAAGTGCAAAATATATTGAATAAAGGCGTTGCACCCGAAGACCTCATCTATTACGGACTGGAATATAAATATGTAACTCTTTATCTATTAAAACAACTCTCCTATCAAGAAATGTTTTCTCAACTCGAGATTGCTATCCACCAATTTGCCAAACGCCAAATGACATGGTTTAGAGGGATGGAGAAAAGGGGAATATATATCCATTGGTTAGATGCCACTCTGACTATGGAAACAAAAATAAAAAAGATATCAGAACTCCTATAGTTGAATTTATATCTCCGCAGCTCTAAAGAGAAAACTATTAATTTTTTAATGAATGAGGTATTAGCCCAATAAACCGTCTTTATTTTAAAGTATTAATTGTTAATTAACCCGTCGGTTAAATATTTTAACCGGGTTAACAAAAAAGTGAACATATATTACTCTTTATTGATTAATAATTTTCAACTTGTCAAAATCTATTCATTAGTTTTGTATATCCTTAAAATATAAAGTAGTGCCTATTCCGAATTTTCGGAAATATTATAGCGTATCATGATAAAGCATTCTACGTTTTCATGTAATATCTTCATTTATCTCTTGGAAATAAAAGCCCGATTCATCAATATATTAGTCTGATAAAAAAGCTTATTAAAAAACAAAATAAAATGAAGAAACTTTTATTTATCTGCCTCATAGTATTTTGTATCAATACAGAAATACAGGCACAGGACGATGCTAAAACTGTTTTTCAAACCTCTCATCCGTGGAAACCGTCTTTAGACACAAGAGCTGATGGAGCAATTGTTTACGGTATCGGAGGCAACCCTTCTGATAACGTAAAAAGGATTCCATTCGAAGAAAGAGTACAATCATGGCGAGATAAGGGTTACATTGCGCAATTTATGACCGGAATAGCATGGGGTGAATATCAGGACTACTTCATGGGAAAATGGGATGGGAAAAAGAACCATTTGCGTGAAGGACAAAAAACGATGAACGGAGACACTATCTTCCACGGACATATGGTCCCATATATTGTCCCTACCTCGGATTTTATTCGCTATATGAAAGAAACCCAGATAAAACGTGCCATAGATGCAGGAATCACGACTATATATCTTGAGGAACCTGAGTTTTGGATGCGTGCCGGATATAGTGACGCATTTAAAGAAGAGTGGCAAAAATATTATGGTTTTGCATGGAGGGCACAGCACGAATCGCCCGAAAATACATATCTGGCAAATAAACTCAAGTACCACCTATACTATAATGCGTTGGAAGAAGTTTTCACCTATGCCAAAGAATATGGTAAGAACAAGGGACTAGATATCAAATGTTATGTACCTACCCATTCATTAGTAAATTACACTTCGTGGCAAATAGTAAGTCCCGAAGCAAGCCTTGCATCGCTGGATTGTATAGACGGATATATTGCTCAGGTTTGGACAGGAACTTCTCGTGAAAAAACCTATTACAACGGAACGGAAAAAGAAAGAGTTTTCGAGAACGCTTTCCTCGAATATGGATCGGTACAATCGATGACTGCACCAACCGGACGCCGTACTTATTTCCTTACAGATCCGATAGAAGACCGTGCAAAAGACTGGGAAGATTACAAAAGAAATTATCAGGCAACATTTGCGGCACAACTCCTATATCCGATGATAGACACCTACGAAGTTATGCCATGGCCCGAACGTATCTACGAAGGACTATATCGCAAAAGCCAAAACAGTGATGAAAAGGAACGTATTCCAAGACATTATTCGACACAAATGCAAATAATGATCAATAGCCTGAATGACATTAAAAAATCAGACAATAGGGTAAGCGGGTCGCACGGGATAGGCGTATTGATGGCAAACTCACTCATGTTCCAGCGTTTTCCGAATCATAAAGGATACGATGACCCACAGTTTTCTAGTTTTTACGGACAAACGTTTCCTCTGTTGAAAAAGGGGATTCCTGTAGAACTAGTCCATATAGAAAATACCCCCTATGCAAATACATTTAAAGACCTAAAAATATTAGTTGTTTCATACTCAAACATGAAACCTCTAGACGCAAAATATCACGATTATATCGCTGAGTGGGTAAAAAATGGAGGAGTACTCATATATTGTGGCGAAGATATCGACCCATACCAGTCTGTAATGGAATGGTGGAACACTAACGGCAGCAAATACAATACGCCATCCGATCATTTATTCGAAAAATTAGGTTTAACTCCAAATCCTACAGAAGGAAAATATACATATGGTAAGGGTTTTGTGCATGTACTGAAAGAAGATCCGAAACATTATGTACTAAGGAAAGACAATGACAAAAGGTACGTATCTACCGTAGAAAAAGCCTACAAAGAAGAAGCCCGAATGGGCAGTCTGAAACTAAAAAACAACCTCTATCTCGAAAGAGGAGCCTACATCATCGCCACTGTTATGGATGAAAGTGTATCAGAAGATCCTCTGGTTTTATCAGGCTTATACATCGACCTATTTGATAAAAACTTACCTATTCTGACTAAAAAAACTATTAATCCGGGCGAACAAGCCTACCTATACAACTTAAAGAGTATACCAGATAGGAAAAAAGCGAAAGTGCTTTGCGGAGCATCACGTATATATGATGAAAAACAAGATAAATCAGGCTACTCGTTTATTGCAAAAAGCCCGATTAATACGACGAATGTATCCCGTGTATTTTTACCTAAGAGGCCTATAAGTATTACGGTCAATGCAGAAACTATAGAGAATGGAGATTGGGATCAAGAATCAAAAACATACCTTCTTCATTTCGAAAATAATCCGGAAGGAGTACATATTGAATTCAAATGGTAAACTAAAATAAAACAAGCGAACAAAATGAAAAAACTATTATTCCTTAGCTTTTTGATAACAGCCTTATTTAGCTGTAAAACAGAAAAAGCACAAAATTATGAGATCATAAAAAATGATCTGAGAGCACCTGCTTATCCATTAATCACAATCGATCCTTACACATCAGGTTGGTCTACCACGGATAACCTATATGATGGATCTGTAAAACACTGGACAGGCAGCGACCTCCCTCTTATCGGAGCCATCAAAGTAGATGACAAAGTATATCGCTTTATGGGTACTGAAGAAACGCCTATGGCCACCGTTGCTCCAAACTCGGAACAAGGAGGATGGACCGGTAAATACACAAATATTAAACCGGCGGATAACTGGTTTAATAAAGATTTTAACGATGCAAGCTGGAAAACTGCTGCTGCTGCATTTGGAACTATGCCGGAAGAACCAACTGCCAAAACAGAATGGAAAACAGAATTTATCTGGGTGAGACGTATTATTAACCTAGATCAGGATTTATCAGGTAAAAAGGTATATCTGGAATATTCTCACGACGACGATGCTATTATTTACATTAATGGTATAGAAGTAGTTAATACAGGAAATGCTGCAAAGAAAAATATTCTTGTACCTCTTTCTGAAGAAGTAATAGCAACATTAAAAAAAGGTGAAAATATAATTGCAGGCTATTGTCACGACCGTGGAGGACTAGCATTACTAGACTTCGGACTTGTAATGGAAAAAGACCATAAGAAAGCATTTGAAACAGCTGCGGTACAAAAATCAGTAGATGTACAAGCAACCCAGACTCACTATACATTCGCATGTGGTGAAGTAGATCTGAGACTAACATTCACAGCTCCACTATTTATGGACGATTTGACTTTAATGTCACGCCCTGTAAACTACATTACATATGAGGTTTCATCGAACGATGGGAAATCACATGACGTAAATCTTTACTTCGAGGCTGCTCCTGCATGGGCTTTAGACAAACCTCTTCAACAATCGGTAAGCGAAGGATTTGAAGACGGAGGTCTTGTATATCTTAAAACAGGAAGCCTGGATCAGAAAATATTAGGCAAATCGGGAGATAATGTCCGCATCGATTGGGGATATTTCTATCTTGCTGCCGAGAAGACTAACACAACAACAGCAATCGGAGACGGAGAGAAATTAAGAAACGACTTCGTAACAAGCACCATCAACGGAGCTGTAGAAAAGAGAGAAAATACGGGTGATAAGCTTGCCCTATCTCGTTCTTTAGGCTCGATTAAAGGTGCAACAACAGGAAAAATTATGCTGGGTTATGATGATATTTATTCTATCCAATATTTTGGAGAAAATCTCAGACCTTACTGGAACACGAAAGGAGATCAAACTATTACAAATATTTTCCAATTAGCGAATAAAGAATATGATGCACTTATTAAGAGATGCTACGAATTTGACAAAGAACTGATGGAAACAGCTATTCAATCGGGAGGAAAAGAATATGCAGACCTATGTGTATTGGCTTATCGCCAGGCGATAACCGCGCACAAACTGGTAGAAGCGCCTAATGGAGATCTACTATTTTTATCGAAAGAAAACTTTAGTAATGGTTCTATCGGTACAGTAGATGTTACTTATCCGTCTGCACCTTTATTCTTATATTATAATCCGGAACTTGCAAAAGGGTTGATGAATCATATTTTCTATTACAGTGAAAGTGGTAAATGGACAAAATCATTTCCTGCTCACGATGTAGGAACTTATCCTCTTGCTAACGGACAAACATATGGAGGAGATATGCCCGTAGAAGAATCGGGGAACATGCTCGTCCTTACTGCTGCTGTCGCTGCAATGGAAGGCAACGCAAAATATGCAGAAAAACATTGGGATGTACTTACCACATGGACCGACTATCTGGCTGAATATGGATTAGATCCGGAGAATCAACTTTGTACCGACGATTTTGCCGGACACTTCGCTCATAATGTTAATCTTTCTGTAAAAGCTATAATGGGTGTTGCATCATATGGGTATATGGCAGGCATGTTGGGCAAAAAAGATGTTGCCGAAAAGTATACAGCAAAAGCTAAAGAAATGGCGCAGGAATGGGTGAAAATGGCTGATGACGGGGATCATTATCGTCTTACATTCGACAAGCCTGGCACATGGAGTCAGAAATACAATTTGGTTTGGGACAAATTATTAAATTTAGGTATTTTCCCAAGTGAGGTTGCACAAAAAGAAATTGCTTATTATCTTAGCAAGCAAAATAAGTATGGTTTACCTTTAGATAACCGTGAAACGTATACAAAAACAGACTGGATTATATGGACAGCCACTTTAGCCCAAGATCAAGCTACTTTCCAAAAGTTCATTAGTCCTATCCACTTGTTTATGAATGAAACTGTAGATCGTGTCCCTATGTCAGACTGGGTATTCACAGACAAACCTAATCAACGCGGATTCCAAGCAAGATCGGTAGTCGGAGGTTACTATATTAAAATGTTGGATGATAAATTAAAACAAAACAAGAAACAATGAGAAGAATAGGAATATTATTCTTAGGTCTAATTGGTTTTCTGGGTACTGTGAGTGCTCAGAAAACCGAGTTGGTAGACTATGTAAACCCTCTGGTGGGAACACAGTCTAAAATAAGCCTATCTACAGGTAACACTTATCCGGCCATCGCCATGCCATGGGGAATGAACTTCTGGATGCCTCAAACAGGCAAAATGGGTGATGGATGGGCTTATACTTACGATGCTGACAAAATACGCGGCTTCAAACAAACTCATCAGCCTAGTCCATGGATCAACGACTATGGTCAATTCGCTATTATGCCTGTAACTGAAAAAGCGGTTTTCAACCAGGACGAACGAGCCAGCTGGTTTTCACACAAAGCAGAAATAGCAAAACCTTATTACTACAAAGTCTATCTTGCCGATCATGATGTGGTAACCGAAATGGCACCTACAGAACGTGCCGTGATGTTTCGTTTCACTTTTCCTGAAAATGACAAATCGTATGTAGTAGTAGATGCTATGGATAAAGGGTCGTATGTAAAAATTATCCCTTCCGAAAATAAGATAATAGGTTATACGACTAAAAACAGCGGAGGAGTTCCTGAGAACTTCAAAAACTATTTTGTGATTGTCTTTGATAAACCATTTACTTACACTGCATCAGTAAGCGAAGGTGTCATCAGTGAAGGCGGAGTAGAAAGTAAAGCTAATCACGCAGGTGGTATTATCGGTTTCTCAACTAAAAAAGGAGAGATTGTACATGCTCGTATAGCTTCTTCATTTATTAGCCCTGAGCAAGCAGAGTTAAATCTGAAAGAACTTGGCAATAATAGTTTCGACCAGATCGCTCAGCAGGGCCGTGACCGCTGGAATGAAGTACTGGGAAGAATTGTCGTGGAAGATGAAAATATAGACAATTTACGTACGTTCTATTCTTGTTTATACCGCTCAGTACTTTTCCCTCGCAGCTTCTATGAAATAGATGCTAATAAACAAATAGTACATTACAGCCCATACAACGGTGAAGTATTGCCCGGCTATATGTTTACCGACACCGGCTTCTGGGATACTTTCCGTTGCTTGTTCCCATTCCTCAACCTGATGTATCCTGATATGAATACCAAAATGCAGGAAGGTTTGGCTAACACTTACAAAGAAAGTGGATTTTTACCGGAGTGGGCAAGCCCCGGTCACAGGGGTTGTATGGTTGGAAACAACTCTGCATCTGTTGTTGCAGATGCTTATCTGAAAGGATTGAGAGGATATGACATCGAAACTCTTTGGCAAGCTGTGGTACACGGAGCAAACAATGTACACCCTAAAGTAAGTTCGACAGGCCGTCTTGGTTGGGAATATTACAACAAATTGGGATATGTGCCTTATGATGTAAAGATCAACGAAAATGCAGCTCGAACACTTGAATATGCTTATGACGACTGGACTATCTACAAACTGGGACAAGCTCTAGGTAAACCTAAAAAAGAGATAGATATCTTCGCTAAACGCGCAATGAATTATAAAAACCTATTTGATTCGGAACATAAACTTATGCGAGGTAAAAATCAGGATGGTACATTCCAATCTCCGTTCAATCCGTTGAAATGGGGTGACGCATTTACCGAAGGCAATAGCTGGCACTATACTTGGTCTGTTTTCCACGATCCGCAAGGACTTATCGACCTAATGGGAGGTAAAGAAGGCTTTAACCAAATGATGGACTCAGTGTTTAACGTACCACCTTTATTTGATGAAAGCTACTATGGCGGAGTTATCCATGAAATACGCGAGATGCAAATCATGAATATGGGTAACTATGCACATGGGAATCAGCCGATACAGCATATGATCTATATGTATAACTATTCGGCAGAACCTTGGAAAGCTCAATATTGGGTTCGTGAAGTGATGGATAAGCTATATACACCTAATCCCGATGGTTATTGTGGTGATGAAGATAATGGACAAACTTCGGCTTGGTACGTATTCTCTGCACTAGGGTTCTATCCTGTATGTCCGGGAACAGATGAGTATATCCTTGGCTCACCATTATTCGACAAAGTGACATTAAACCTTTACAATGGTAATAAGGTAGTTATCAAATCGCAAGATAATAATAAGACGAACAGATATGTTTCTTCAATGGATGTAAACGGATTGGATTATACTAAAAATTATCTGACTCACGACACATTGATGAAGGGAGCTGATATCAACTTCAAGATGTCTTCTACTCCTAACAAAGTAAAAGGTACTATGGAGGAAGATCTCCCATACTCTTTCTCTAAAGAGTTGAAACAATCGACCGGAACAAAGAAAAAGAAGAAATAATAAAAACTATTTATATACAAAAGCCGTATAAGACTTATCTTATACGGCTTTTTTTATACATTTAGCATATAAAAATCCTTACACTTAAAAAACATATTCATTATGAGTAATTTCTTAGATATAGCAGCTATTAATCAGGAAAAAGCCAAAGTAATAATAAAAGATCTGGATATAGTAGCCAATTGGGAGTCTATCGGGGCAAAGATCAATATGGTTGGCTCTTGTAAAATGGGATTATTGATGAAACATAGGGATATTGATTTTCATATCTATTCTGATACGCTGAATATCGGGGATAGTTTTTCTGTGATCTCCAAATTATCTTTAAACTCTAAAATTAAGAGGATAGAATATACAAATCTGATAGAAACAGACGAAGCATGTTTAGAATGGCATGCATGGTATCAAAGTTCAGATAATGAATTGTGGCAAATAGATATGATACATATACTC
>NZ_JAEPKU010000059.1 GCF_016652235.1 Dysgonomonas sp. Marseille-P4677 | reverse complement strand
CTTTGAGCTTTATAGATAATCTGACCGATAAATCCCTTATCGCTGACATCGGTTGCGGAACAGGCGGGCAGACAATGACACTTGTCAAGCATATTCAAGGGCAGATTACTGCTTTAGACTTGTTTCCCGACTTTATCAATATTCTTAATCATAATGCAGAACAATCTGACTTACAAGACAGGGTAAAAGGTATTGTAGGTTCAATGGATAACCTTCCTTTTCAGAATGAGGAATTAGACCTGATCTGGTCGGAAGGAGCTATTTATAATATTGGCTTTGAACGTGGTCTGAACGAGTGGCGTAAGTATTTGAAAACAGGAGGATATATTGCCGTTTCCGAAAGTTCGTGGTTTACAGACGAATGCCCTGCGGAGATCAATGATTTCTGGATGAATGCGTATCCCGAAATAGATACCATTCCCAATCAGGTAGCAAAGATTCACAAAGCGGGGTATTTACCCGTTGCAACTTTTATTCTACCTGAAAACTGTTGGACAGAGAATTACTTCGCTCCAAATATTGTAGCACAAAAAGTTTTTCTTGATAAATATGCAGGAGATATTACCGCCGAAGATTTTGTTGCAAGCGAAAAGTATGAAGCAGAATTATACTACAAGTATAAAGAATACTATGGCTATACATTTTTCATTGCAAAAAAGATAGGGCTATGATTAATTTAAATCTGTATGGTTGGAATGATAAGTTAAACCAACTGAAACGATTGTCAAATTATAAAGCTTTATCTCATGGACGAGTAGTCGTTGTAAACCGTACTTGTTATGAAGTTATTTCCGAAGACGGACTGTTTCAATGCGAACTGACAGGAAATATGATGTTCGGCAAATCGGACTTTGAGTTGCCATGCGTCGGCGATTGGATTATTTTTCAGTCATTCGATGAAAACAAGGGAATTATAGTTGATATGCTGCCCCGGCGACAGATATTGTATCGCAAGAAAAGCGGAACAGTTGCCGATAAACAAGCGATGGCTTCGTATGTCGATAAAGCATTTATCGTGCAAAGCCTTGATGATAACTTCAATATTCGCAGAGCTGAACGTTTTATGGTTCAGATATTGGAAGAAAATATCAAACCTGTATTGGTGCTCAATAAAGCAGATTTAGGTTTTGACAGGCAAAGAATAGCTGAAGTAATTAAACATATTGCTCATCAGATTCCGGTATTTTTTACAAGTATCCATCAGCCTCAGACGATAAACCAATTACGGGAATCCATATGCGAAGGAGAAACGGTTGTATTTGTCGGATCTTCAGGTGTCGGAAAAAGCTCTTTGGTGAATGCACTTTGCGAAAAATCAATATTGCTCACGTCTGACATAAGTCAATCGACAGGAAAAGGACGACACACTTCAACCCGTCGTGAAATGGTATTGATGAAAGATTCAGGCATTCTAATAGACACTCCGGGCGTTCGGGAATTCGGATTGGCTATCGACAGTCCTGATTCACTTACAGAAATGTTGAAAATCTCCGATTATACAGGATTGTGTCGGTTTGCGGATTGTACACATACGAATGAACCTGATTGTGCTGTTATTGAAGCGGTTCGGAATGAGATATTAGACCGTAAAGTTTACGAGAATTACCTGAAACTTCGGAGGGAAATGTGGCATTTCTCTACTTCGGAACACGAAAAACGGAAAAGGGATAAATCTTTTTCGAAATTAGTAGACGAAGTAAAGAAACGTAAAGCAAACTTCTAATTTCTATTTTTATTTAGGCAGTGTGGATACCTTGAACAGGAATATCTACACTGTTTTTTGATGAACAATGTTCATCCGTATATTTAGTGCATTCGCTCCTTCCTTTGTCGCGTTTGTCGACATTGATAATAATGAAGTAAATAACGGTAAATACTTTTGCTTCTAAATTAGTAAAATGAATTTTTATGAAAGCAAGAGTATTATTATTGTTAGTTGTATTTACATCACTTAACTGTTTTGCCCAGGAGAAAGAATCCCGGTTCGGATTTGAATTGGATGGAGGAGCATCACTCGCCCTTAAAAAGCTGGATGATGCCAAAATGAAAATCGGTTTAGGTTTCGAAGGTACGTTCCATTATCGTTTTTATAAGCATATGGGTGTGTACGCCGGATGGGGATGGAATAATTTTTCCTCAAAAAAATCATTTATTGGAAATAATTGTGATTTTGAAGAAACCGGATATGTTCTCGGACTGCAATTTAAACATCCCATAGGAAATTCTCCTGTTTCTTATTACGTAAGAGCGGGAGGTTTGTGGAACCACATTGAAATTGAGAATAATGACGGGGATATAATAAAAGATACCAAACACGGGTTGGGTTATCAACTGGCGGGAGGGGTCTATATACCTGTCGGTAGAAAATGGAGTATTAACACAGGAATTAAATTCAATTCTTTGAAAAGGGGCAATATTGAGTTCGCCGATCACAACAAGACATTGGATTTAAAGTACCTCTCATTACGTGTGGGCATTATGAAAATGTTCTGACCTGATAGCTGTTGTAAAAGAAAGGTTTATTCAACAATTGGATAAACCTTTCCTGCTATCTTTGCAAAATTGAATACGCAGATTTATGTTATTTCATTTGAAAAAGGAAAGATTGTTGCCAATAAAGAGCTTGCTACGGTTTTTATTGGGAGCATCGGCTATTATCCAATGTGTAATCTTGTCATATCGGCATTTGACGGGACTTTTTCCTATCGAAGATGCTGTGACATTTATTATATACACTCTATCACACCTAAATCACGTTTACCATTAGAACAAGTCGTCCAATCTATTTAAAAAAGATGAAAAAGTGTATTCTAGTTTTTAGTTTAACGGTACCTATATAAATATCATCTTATCTCTAAGTTGAAAGACTTGGGGATTGTTGTTCTTGCTGCAAAGTTACTCCGGCCTATAAAGAAACGATAATATCTAAATGTTACATTTGAATAGCCAAAGTTATGAATAAATCTACTGACATTATACGTTGCGAATGGGGCAAACTTGATCCATTGTATATCCAATATCATGCTGAGGAATGGGGAAAAGAAGTAACGGATGACCGTATTTTGTTCGAGTTCCTTTTGCTTGAAAGTGCACAGGCGGGTTTGAGCTGGGTTACTATTTTATAAAAACGAGAAAGTTACAGGAAAGCTTTTACCGATTTTGATCCTGAAAAAGTATCAAAGTTTACGGATCAAGATGTTGAACACCTGATGAAAAACAAGGGAATTATAAGAAACAGGAATAAAATCATATCAACAATTTCCAATGCCCAATTATTTCATGAAATAGAGAAAGAGTTCGGTAGTTTCCGCAATTATCTTAAAACTTTTTTGCCAGAAGGCAAGCCAATAGTTAATAACTGGAAAACTTCAGATGAAACTCCGGCATCCTTTCCTCTTTCTGATGCAATAAGTAAGGATATGAAAAAACGTGGATTTAAATTTTTCGGAACAATCATCTGTTATGCCTTTCTACAAGCTGTAGGTTATGTAAATGATCATATTGAAGATTGTATTTGCAGAAAATAGAAATGTATCATTAGAGAAGCTTCCGAAGATAGCAGAAAAAGGCACTTAGATATACTGACAAACTATCTGAGCGGAATTCGCTCTCGCTGTTTGCGAAGAATCTATTCTACTCTGTACCATCACGTTTAAATCTTTTCTTCAACTATTATGCATTATGATTAGCTGTCCTTAAGCTTTGTAAGATACAGGATTTCGGGGACATATATCAAAAAATGCGATATTCTAAATGCCGACAAAAAGGACCAAAGTCAAAATAACTCTCTGATGTTCAAAAGAAAAAAAACAGGAGCATATCTAGTTTACGCATTCTTGTTGAACGTACTATTGTGATGTCAAAAACGTCGTATTGTCAAAGAGCGTTTAAGTTTAAGATGCCGCAAGCTTGGCTTTGATGATTTAGTTATACTTCTTGCTTGCGGTCTACATAATTTTTGGAATATCAATATCGTATTGATAATTAATTATATATGAATTTGTTCAATATAATATCTAATGTATAAATGTATGGAAAATGTGTTTAATCTCAAAATCATATTTGTTATTGTATTATGGAAAGAACTATTCCAATTATTCGAGAATTATGATGGTTTGAGTCAATTATTTTACATAATCTAAGAGCCTGTTTAAATTTCATTGATTTGTTATAAAACAAATTGGGTATCAGTCATTTAAGTGGCTATTTATTCGTAACTTTAAGATTACCAACAGCTTAAGATTAATGAATAAAATATATCCGACCGATTTAACCAATACCCAATGGCAATATATTGTAAAAACTTTATTATTGAAAGAGCGTGAACGAAAACATGATTTAAAAGAGATTTTCAATGCTATCTTCTATCTGGTAAAAACAGGCTGCCAATGGCGTATGTTACCAAAGGAATATCCAAAATGGGAACTGGTGTATTACTATTTCCGTAAATGGTCGTTCTTCGAAGAGTTTGACTTATTGTTGAGTAAATTACGAGAGTCGGTAAGATTTAAGCGCAAGCAAAATCGTGAGCCTAGCTTAGGTATTCTGGATAGCCAAAGTGCCAAATGGGGCACTAATAAAGCACCCAACAATATTGATGGCAATAAAAAAGTAAAAGGGATTAAACGTCACGTTGTAGTCGATAAGAATGGATTTCTAATAGCTATCATGGTAACAGCAGCCAATATACATGATTCCAAAGCAGCCATGCTGTTGATGAAAGTACTGAAAGATTTATGCTCATCGGTAAAACAATTATTGCTGATGGAGGATACAGAGGTGATTTAGCCGAAAATATCAGAAATACTTTCGGTTATATACTCCAGGTTGTTATCAGTAACTACAAAAAGCAAGGCTTCAGGCCAATAAAACAACGATGGGTGATAGAACGGACATTTGCATGGTTCGATAACGACAGAAGGCTATGTAGAAACTATGAAACATCCTTTGATGCTGCCGAGCAAATGGTCAAAATATCCGCTATAAAATTATTGTTGAATAAAATTTAAACAGGCTCTAACTCTATCCATAATCTTTGTTATGGAAAGCTTCGCATAATAAGGATAGAAGATAATGTGTTAGTAAATGAGACAAAAGGAGTTTTAAGAACATCTAAGACAGAGAAAAAATCCGATTTAGTATCAGCCCATACCACGCGCCGTTCTTTTGCTACAAACGCATTTTTAGCCGGAGTACCGCCGATTCAGATAATGAAGATAACCGGGCATAAAACAGAAAAGGCCTTTATGACTTATATGAAAATTTCAGAGAGTGAGAACGCTAAGAAATTGCAGTTGCATCCATTCTTTAACCGAATGATTGTAAACAGTTACAGCTACTGATTCATATTAGTAATGATTTCCTCGCATAATTTCAGATACTTTGCAGTATGAGATTATACGAGGAAAAGAAACAATATTTTTGGCAGAAAATTATAAAATAAATATTCCTAATACTAGTCAGTAGGAGGATTAATACCATTTGTCTCTGCCTGATAAATAGCCCATGCCATTATGTTGCAGAACAAGATAGAGTTTTGGACACTAAACTTGGTGTTTCCACTACCATAATTTGGTTTTTCAATAGGATGCATTGTTGTTGTATTCCACCAGAAAGGTGCGCGCCAATCAGATGTTGACATAGCAGTATCATTTGGTTCATATCCTGTGGCTATAAAACCTCCATCCCCAAAAAACACAAGGTTCAAAGTTTTATGCCTGAATGCTGAAGTAAAATCTCCGGCATTGGAAGGGCTAGTAGTCCCAGACCAGTTTTTACCATTAGAATATTCTATAATTTCATCTTTTGGTAACCCAGCAATACCTTCAGTCCAAAACCAATCATCCCCCCAGTACTTACTTCTTACATCGCCAAATGGGCCGTTTAATATAGGATCGTCTAAATTAGATAAAGCATATACGCCTCCACTATGTCCTCCTGCTTCCGGATTAATCTTATGACTCACAATTGATGATCCTTGTGCACCGAACACTTTCTTCATAAATCTTTCTGAACCTTGTCTTCCTGTTGGATTAGCTTCCCAAAGAGCAACTACGACTCCTCCGGCTTTTAAATAATCGGTAATCAACTGAGCATCCTGAGTATATAATTCAGATAAATAAACGTCATGAGTGAGAACCAGGATATCCACTATTCGGTCCTCCAATAATGCTTTTTTTAGAACGGGATACTGTGCTGTTGTTATCTCGGCATCATATGTATTGTTTAGTCCCGCCTTACCGTTTAAGAAAGAGGTCATTTCGTAAGGGAAAACAGGATCTATATTATTCTCTCCTGTTCCGAAGTTACGTGGAGATGTAAATACCTTATTCGTGTTTGTCGTTGGCAGAGAAAAATTATAACCACGCAGATAACCGTTACCTAACACAAGTATATTTTTCTTAGGAATAACGACATATACTTTAGCATTACAAGTTGTTCCTGAAATATTATTTGCTGTGAGGGTAAAATATTTTATTTCACGATCTGTCGGGATACCTTTACCTTGCAACGTAATTGTTTGTCCTGTTGTAGTAAGGGCATCATAGGTTATTTCCCCCTGTCCGAAAAATTTTACTCCATCAACTTCTTCAGTCTGAATGTAATATGTTTTACCGATAGCTTTAGCATCATTCGCTATAATTTTCAGAGTAATTTTATTAGACGCATCCAGTACTCTTCCTTTCCAATAAACTCCATGTACCTGTACAGAATTACAACTCATTTCATAGCCGTATCTTGGATAGTACATACATTCCCATTTTTCCCCATCCCATACATTAATTCCTAGACAAAGATCTTTTTCGTAGTCTTCGTTCATATTATATACAACCAATCCAGTATGTATCTTATCTAGCTCATTTTTGTTAGAAGAATAGTTTTCATCAGGTCCGGATAACGGATTTCCCTTATCTTTAAGAAACATAGGGTATAACTCGTACTTATTTGTAAGATTTATCCGAGGTAATAATAGTCCCTTGTTAGCATTTGCATCTCCCCCAATTATATTTTCTATGTTTTTTAATTGTAAAAGAGATCCTTTCGCCGGTTCTTCAGTCGCTCCTATAGAAACTTGCGAGAATAAAGGAGAACTATGAAAAACAAACATAAATATCAACATCATTATGCTGATGTACTGTAATTTAAAAGTAAAGTTCATAGCTTTTTTTTATTTATAAAATGATTTTGCATTGCTGTGTTGAATGTAAAGATAAAAAAAAAAAACGACTATCGTATTTATCTGTATTTATTTAAAAATCTTTCTTGCAATCGGACTTTTAAATTTTGCACGATTATTACAATGATACATTATATATTGTAATAAGTATCTTTCTAATTTCTATCATTCTGCCAATGCCTCTAAAATCGACCAATAAAATACTTTATAAACAAACAGCTCAGAAAAAGAAACTTCATACATACGTTTATATTGAGGATATACAACGGCTTGAAATAATTAAAAATAGATGTGGATATAAAAGTATGTATCAACTTACAGAATACTATATATTGTCTATTGCGTGTTGCTGATCCTGAGAATGATCCAATAATTGAGCTTATCCCCGATGAGATTAGGGATATGTTCTCAGACTTTTCCGATGCTGAAAAACATATCTATCATAAAACAAAAGTCAATACTATATTTCCAGATGATTTAAAATGAGTAAAGATGCTAGATATAGGAAGCTGATTAACTCTAAAAGATGGAAGGTATTGAGGTTCAGAAAACTACAAGCTCAATCCCTTTACGAATGTTGCCACAAAAAACACATCATTACTTTAGCTACAGAAGTACATCACATTATACCCGTTGAATCAGTCAGTACAGAGAGAAATGATACTCTTAATGTTTGACTTTGACAACTTAATGAGCCTTTGCCATGAGTGTCATGCAGAAATACATAAAGAAATGTTCTCACAGACTAAAGAGAACGTAAAAGCCGCAAATAACAGGAGAACACAAAGATTTATAGATAAATGCCTATCCTAATATTAGGACGGGATAACAAGTTAAATATCAACGATATTTCAAGCAGAGACCTCTGATTGTTAAAATATTTATCATATTTATCAACAAACGTGAAGGGGTGCGGCTTTTTTTGAAGGCCCACTCTCCACCGGGAAACCCACTCGTCCCCCCTCTTTCTATAGCGAGAAAAAATACTTTGTATAATATAATTGAAAAGTTTATCACTAAGTGTCTCTGAAGATATTAGTTAAAGGTATTTATTCTTCATTAGATTGTAACTTTTTTTTCTAAGTACATGATAAAAAATCTTCGATTTTAATATTTTGTATTTTATTTGGGTTCAAAAGTATTGCCGCTATGTCTTCTAAACCATACTTAAACAGGGATTTAGATTGTTACTCAAAGCGAACTATCTAAACTAGAAAATGGGACAAGGCGGGTAGATTTTCTTCTATTAATAAAACTTGCAGAATTATATAATAGACCGATTAGTTTTTTTGTCCCTAAAAAATAAATACTTACATACTTGTTTACGTATGTACTTACGTACTTATCCACTTGTATTCCTATTTTATACTTACATATTCTCTTTGTTTTTAATTCTAAAGAAAGATAATGCAGAGTATAGCAGAGTAATTTCAACCTACTGATTGCTTGTGCTTTACCTATTTTTATTATTTTATTTGTAGTGCTAATTTTTAAACTATAGCACTATGAACAGTTTATTTAAAGAAATTTTTGAGCGTTTGGATAATATTGAAAAGGTGATTAATCCAATAGTTCATTCTGAGGTTCCATTAATATTAGAAAAACAAGGTAAACAATCGGATTTAGTCAAAATATCAGTTGCCAGTAGATTAATCGGATATTCCACGGAATATGTTTATCATCTTGTCAGAAAAAGAACCATCCCTTTTGTGAGGCAGGGGCGGCATTTACGTTTCGATGTAAATGAATTGGAACAATGGTTAGAGCAACAATACGTAAAAGGAATATCCGATGAAAAAGAAGAAAGATAAATCGGATAATATTGCGTGTAAACAATCCAAAAATGAACGCATTGAAGCCTTTCTAAGTGAAAGGTATGAATTTCGATTCAATGTAATCAAATCCAGGGTCGAGTCCAGATCAAGAGGGGATAATACTGTCTTTCATCCTATATCCAAATTTAACCTAAACTCGTTTAAGCGAGAGCTGGATACCATTGGTATCAGTACTTCTGCTGAAAATGTACGGACAATAGTGGAAAGTGATTTTTCGCCTAAAATACATCCCATTCGGGAGTATTTCAATCTGTTACCCCGTATTGACCCCAAGATAAATGATTATATCTTAAAGCTCACCAAAACTGTAACAGTATCCAATCCTGAAAAATGGGATGAGTATCTTACTAAATGGTTAATAGCTGTTGTTGCCAATGCAATGAAAGATATCGGTTGTCAGAATCATACCTGTCTGGTCTTGACCGGAGATCAGGGGAAGTTTAAGACTACATGGCTCGATCACCTTTGTCCAAAATCTTTACAATGCTACCTGTTTACAGGGAAAATTGATCCACAAAACAAAGATGTACAGACTTATATCGCCGAATATCTTTTCATCAATATTGACGACCAACTGAAAGCCTTAAATAAAAGGGATGAGAATGAGTTGAAAAATCTGATAACAACTCCCGCAGTCAAGTATCGCCGACCTTATGATGTGTATATCGAAGAGTATCCACATTTAGCTAGTTTTATGGCATCAGTCAATGGAAATGATTTTTTGACCGATCCGACAGGTAGCAGGAGATTTTTGCCCTTTGAAGTTATAAAGATTGATATTGAAGTGGCAAAGTCTATCAATATGGATGATGTGTTTTCGGAAGTTCTATGGCTTTATGAAAATGGTTGTCGGTATTGGTTTATAGATGAAGAGATTGATGAACTGCATCGAATCAGCCAAAGATTCCATGTGCAAACAGTAGAGTATGAAATGTTGATGCAGGGATTTAAAAAGCCTGAAGAAGCTGATAATTCCTTTATGACGACTGCACAAATTCTCAATTATTTAAGGATGTACAGCTCGCTATCACTTTCGGAGAAACGGATGGGAGAGGCTTTACGTAAAGCAGGTTTTCAACGCATACAGAAAAGGATCAATCATTCCCCTAATCCTGTATATGGTTACCGGATAAAGAAAATCAAGCCTAATCCATTTATTGACACAGTACTGTAATATTTAGCTTACTACCTTACTACATAGAGTATAATCCCTTGAAAGAAAAAAGATTATCCTGTAGTAAGAAGCTAAATGTCATCTTACTCTCTGCTTACTACTTTACTACATAAGCAGTTACTACATTTTTATTGGATACTACATAAACACGACTTGTAATCAGACCATTAATAAGGTTGTGTCATGTAGTAAGTAAAACACTAAAAACTTAGAATTATGCATAAACTAAATAAAATCAGCATCAAGAATTATTTAGCTCAAATGAATATTCACCCTGTTAAAGATAGGAGCTATTATGGCATGTATCACTCTCCATTCCGAGCAGACGCCAGTGCCAGTCTAAAAGTCGATTACGAGAAAAACCTTTGGTTTGATTTCGGGAGCAGCGAGGGAGGAACACTCATAGACCTAGTTATGAGAATTAACAATTGTACTGTGGGCGAAGCAGTAACCAAACTAGAAAGGCAATACGGCAGTATACAAGCCGATTCTTTTTCTTTTCATGGGGATGATAATTTCCGAAAAGAAGAACCTAGTATCTCTATTCTAAAGGTAATTCCTTTAAGCCATCCTTCACTATTGCATTATCTGACAGAACGATGTGTTAGTGTAGATATAGCCAAACAGCATTGTCTAGAAGTCCATTATTCCACAAATGGCAGAAACTACTTTGCCATTGGCTTTAAAAACGATAGCGACGGATGGATATTGCGAAGTGAATATTTCAAAGGATGTACTTCGATGAATGTAACGACTTATTCCAATAGAGAGACCGACAAAGATTGTTACTTAGTGTTCGAGGGCTTTATGGACTATCTTTCTTATCTTACCTTAAAAGGTTTTGATAAGCCAAAAACAAGTACTGTCATCTTGAATTCAACCTCCAATTTATCTAGAGTGATAGATTTTATTAAATCCCATTCTAAAGTTTATACCTACTTAGACAATGACGAAGGAGGAAGAAAAACAACTCAGATTATAAGACAAGCTTATCCTGCTGTGATCGACCAATCGGTAAAGTATGCAGATTATAAAGACCTGAATGAATATCTAATATCAACAAGACAAGCACAGAAAGAAATACAAATACGGAAACCTTCGAGAGGTTTCAGACGCTAAACTTTCGAGACTAACTAAAGGGCTTTTAAAAAAAGCCATAGCTTATTTGGGCTTTTTCTTAACGCATTCGTTTCACTACTGCTAAAAAGAGCCCTCTAAGCCAAAGGTTTTCCCCCTTTGGAATCTCCCGAAAGGACTCCAATAGAAGTCAGCTTCACAAATATTTTAATAACAATGATAATTTGATAATCATGAGTTTTGTAGTTTTTCATGTACAAAAAGGTGTTGGAGGAGATAGTAAAATGACTTCGCATATCGAGCGGGAAAGTCATCCTAACAATGCAGATGCAACACGGACACATCTCAATAAAGAATTGATAGAATTTCCCGAAGGAGTAACTAATCGGACAGAAGCGATACAGCATAGATTAAAGAATGCAGGTTTAAAGCGAAAAATTGGAAAGAATCAAGTACAGGCATTACGGATCATGTTATCTGCAAGTCCCGAAGCTATGAAAAAAATAAAAGAGTCGGGAAAATTGGATGAGTGGTGTAAGGATAGCATTGATTATCTGAAAGAAGAGTTTGGGGAAAAGAATGTTGTTTCTGTTGTATTGCATGACGATGAGCAAACACCGCATCTGCATGCCACTGTTGTACCCATTGTTGTTGGAGAGAGGAGAAAAGTTAAGGACAATCAATTACCCGGAGACTCCAATAAGAAGAAATACAAAAAGAAAGACCGCAGTGTTCCCCGCCTGTGTGCCGACGATGTGATTACAAAAACTAAACTGATCTATTATCAGGATTCATATGCAGGTAAGATGGCTAAATATGGATTGGTAAGAGGTGTCAGAGGATCGGAAGCAAGGCATATTGATACACAGCAATATTACAGGGATTTAGTTTTGAAGAACAAGGATTTGGAAGAAGACATAGAATCTAAAAATTACCGAATAGCAGATGCAGAAAACAAGGTTTATAATATCTACGAACATCGGGATAAAATTAAAGAAGAGTTTTTGGAACTAGATAAACAGGTAAAAGAAAAATCTCAAGAGCTATATATTACAGAAATCAAGCTACAACATGTACAAAAGAATTATGAGCCATACAAGGCACAGGAAGAACTGGATTTAATTCATACCCTTTTTCCGAAAGTTAAGGAATATATGAAGATTGCAGAACTGTGTAAACAGATTGGGTTGCGGTTTGAGAATATTAAATCTCTCTTTTCAGGGAAAGTTTTAACTGCCACATCTCTGAAACTTTATTCTCCTGAACATAAGCAGTACTTTGAGGCTAAAGATGTCAAGTTGAAGATTGAAAAAGAGGAGGATCAGCCAAATAAGTATAAACTAAGTTTGAATGGGGTGGATATTTTGGAGTGGTTAAGGGAGAGAACAAAGTTAGTAGTTGAAAAAATGAAAAAAAGAGAGATAGAGAGGTAGATTTACTTACTTATGCGCAGAGTCGGTAAGCGTATATTTTAAATTATGTTTTGTTGGTTAGATATAGTAGATATATTTTCTAAACTCTAGATTAAACTTCTTTTCTTCTGAATACAAATCTCTTATAAAAGAATAATTTAGCAAGGTTAGGGCTTATTATATACAAAAAATATTCAATACTCAGAAGAAGTATCCATTGATAAAACTTCACTTTTATTATTCTTTTCTTAGAGTGATGTTAATTAGCAGAATAATATTCAGATATCGCTATAAAGTAGAAATATATGACTATATTTACATACCGTACTGTACGGTATATAAATAATTCATTCATATGAAAAAAATAGAAAAAACAGATTGGTGTGAGGAGGGATTAAAAGTCTTGGCTAAAGAAGGTTTTCAGAGAATAACTATTGACAATCTTTGCTTTTTACTGAATAAAACCAAAGGCTCATTTTATCATCATTTCCAAAATATTGATGGATACATCGAAGCATTGATGAAATATTGGTCGCAAAAAAATACCGCAGACTTTATTAAAGCCACTGAAGCTGTAGCCAATATAGAAGAAAAGTACATAAAACTTAATGATCTTACGTCATTAGCTTCACACAAATCGGAGCAGGTAATTCGCGCATGGAGTTTCTCAAATAAATTAGTCAAGCAATATTTAGAACAGGTTGATGATTTTCGTACTGAATATCTTATTAAATTGAATGTACAATCAGGTATGAATGCACAAAAGGCGAAAGATTATGCTGTAATTGAATATGCTACATTGATAGGAATACAACAGTTGTGTCCAACTATTTCTAAAGAAGAATTTAAGCGTATGTATGGTGTATTTATTGACAAAGTAGCACCCCATAAATAGATAAGATTATGAACTATTGGTTTATTTCGGCAGGAGTGTTCCTGTTTATTTCTCTGCTTATACATATGATTGCAGGCGATAGAGAATACTGTTATCTGAATCTTCAAAAACAGAAAAATGGAGATGTGAAGATGTATGAATCTTGGTTGATGGGGCGTGGAACATTTCAAATGGTCAGTGTAGATCTGTTATTGACTTCTATTGCCATCTTTTTGATGGGAGTAAATGTGATACCCTACAATTATTATCTATCTCTTTTTATAGCTTTGCTTTATGTCGGATATCTTGTATTCTGGCTTTTGACTTTGTACGTATCAAAAGCAAAATCAATTAATTACCTCAAACAAGGGCAATGGCTATTATTTTTAATCGCCTTTTTTCTAATAATCATGGGTCTATGAAAGTGAAAAAAACTAAAATAGCTGAAAACGATTTGATTGCGGGTTATCTTCCTGCAAATTATGCAGATTCGTTTGAATGTGTGATTAACTCAGAAAAAGGAATTTCTGCAGATGATATAATGGTTGCTTTCTGGACAAAAAGCCCCAAGTGGGTAAACCAACTTTTCAAACTTCGTGACTGGGTTGTATCTCCCTTTGGAATTCAATCGGGAAATAATAGAAACTCAGACTTGTTTGAGGATGCTATTCGAAACAATGGCAGTTATAGATTTATTGAGACTGTAGCTAAATCAAATGATGAAACCGTCATTTGTGCAGATGACAAACATCTGAAAATGTATTTTTCTGTCAAAACGATAAAAACAAAGGAAAAGCAACAAAAACTTTCTGTATCTACAGTTGTGCATTTTCATAACTTTTTAGGGAAAGCCTATTTCTTTGTTATCTATCCATTCCATCACTTCATTGTTCCAAGTATGATAAGATATTCGATCAGAAAGTTAAAGAAAAGCCTATAATAATTTGATGACTAAAAGTTCGTTATTCAATAAGTTATGATAAGATGCCTTGTTTACTTTCAGAGACACCAGAGAAAGAGACAACGACTAACGAGATGAAAAACGCTTATGAGAATTTTGTAAAAGTAGTAAGTAGCTGTTCACATCAGATTCTTTATATATGCACCTAAATCTTCATCCTTACCTAGATTCAGTTTCATCTTTAAACGATATTTCGTTGTTCGTACAGTATTGGAACTCACATGAATGATATTGGCAATCTCTTTTGATGATAGATTCATAAATATATAAGTACAGTATTTTAAATCTAATACTGTTAGTTTCTGTTCTGCTTTTTCTTGCAATTTCGAATAAAAGTTTGGATGAATTTTTTCGAATAGATCATGAAAATCCTCAAAACTTTTATTTGCCATTTTATCAGACAGAAGTAGCTCTTTTATATCGTTGTTATCTGAAAGCTTGTTTTCATTAAATTTTTGTTTTATTATCTCAATAGTTTCATTTTTTTGCTCTAATTGAACAGATCCGACTATTATCTCCTTTTGCAACTGATTTATTTCCAAAGCTTGTCTTTCAGCCTTTTCTTTTTCCAGTTCCTTTTCCAGTTCTAGATTTCTTTTCTCAGTCTCAGTTTGCTTCAACTCTTTCTCTTTTAGTAAAGCCTGCAAGCAAATTTCCTCTTTTTCTTTTTTGAGGAGTAAGGCTTTTTGTTTAGCAGTTTCCAACCGCATCTGATAAAATATAAAAAGAAATATGATTAATAGTAAAGCTCCAATAATACTTCCTACCAGAATCTTTTTTTGTCTTAGAGCTTTGTCTTGCGACAATTGCAACTGCCTATGATTCTCTTTTAATTTATATTTAGCTTCAGTAATCTGTCCTTCCCGTATATACTTATTCTTAAAAAATTGCTCTTGAAATGTATATGCTTCCTCCATATAGTCCAAAGCTTTTTCGTACTTCTTATTGATTCTCAATTGATAGACCAGACTTAGACCAGTTAAATATCTCATCTGTGCATAATCGCTTTTATCCTGATCTTCTATGACTCCCAGTGCTTTGATTAGAATATTTTCTGCTTCTACAAAATTCTTTCGATTACTCTCATAACCACTTAAGAACCTATAAGCTCCTGCTACAAAATAAGGATTATTTATTGCTTGAGCTTTATCTAACATCATTTTTGAGTACTTATATATAGAATCAGGATGAATATAGAAAGTCGAATCATTTCGATTATAGGTCTGATAGGTATATGCTGATATCAAGTGCCCTAAAGTATTGAAATATTTATTAGATGAAATATAGTCTTCATGCATTTGACATAATTCGAGTCCTTTTTTCAAAAAAACGATTGATGTATCTATATACGCATTGGTAGATCTATCGCTAAGGTATTTCATTCGATATAATGTTCCTTTCGAAATAAGTGGAAGCACTTTTACATTAACATCCTTGACATCTACGGCCTCTTGCTCTGACAATTCGGAGTATTTGACCATATTATCAATATCTTTAAGAGGAAAATAGTAAGCGTTAGTAAGAAAATAATAGATTTTGACTTTGAGTTCTTTATTGTCTGTTTTCTTTGCTATATCCATAGCCTCGAATACCATAGGGAGAATATCTGTCTCGTCTTTGTATCTGTGTTTTATTGCTGCGATATTCATTAATGCCTCACCTGCGGCAGATGCATTTCCTAATTGTTTTGCAAAAAGAAGGCATGTATCCATCATATAGTAAGAAGCCTCTATACTATCTTGCTTTTCAAGAGTCAGGGCTTTATGCGTATAAGCTGTAAGTTTAGGCTCAGAAATAGGTTCTGTTCTAGCTAAGTTTAATGCATCATCAGCTAATTTGTAAGATTCTTCTTTATCTTCTTCTAAATAGTATTTTGTTAATAGATTCATTGCTTGTAATCTATCAAACTTTGTCAGTGTACTAGCTTTTAAAGTACTATCTAACGAATCAATTAATTTTTGCTGAGAATATATTTCTGCGAATGAGAATATAATTAGTATAAAAAGTAAGATGATTTGACGATTGACCATAGTTGTCTGTTGTATTATCAATCCTATACAAGAAGCTTAGAGCATAGAAAAGGGGGCAATTATTTAATTAAAAAAATTCTTTGAAAGGAAAAACTTGAAATTTCTTTCTCTTATGTCAAATATAATACTCTTACTTTGACTTTAGAGCAATCAATGTGAAGTTTTTCAAAAAAAACGAATGTTGGTTATACAAATTTCCGTTAATGGCAACTGATGCACGAAATAGATTAAGATCATCAATAATATAAAAGATAAAATAGCCCATAATATTTAACCTTCTTTTTCGAATAATGATTATGGACTATTTATTTTTTCCCTTGGAAGAAATCAGATGTTAATCTACTCCAACTCCGAATTGTTGTGATATTTCAGCTTTTTTGTCTGCAGTACCTATGCTTTCTAGCGTTTTGATTATTTTGCCGTCCCTATACACATTCACCGTAATTTTCAAATTACCTACCGGAACGCTAGTAAAGTGATCTGGCGAAGCTGTAACTAGAATATACAAATATGATATTTTTTTATTGAAAGAGAATCTGTTATTTTTAGAGAAACTATAATTGTTATCAGACAAACTGCTAGTTGTCAATTCTTCACCTGTAATATCATTAAACAGATTTGTTTCAAGGCTGTTCGGAGCTCCACCTCCCATTGATGCCTGTTTGAAATAATGTTCCATATCTCCATCATAGATAATCTCGACCTTATATTCATGCTCTTCCCATGTTGGTGTATCATCATCGCTACCACAAGCCGAAAACGAGATTAACACACAAAATGAAATCATTGCGAATAAATAATTATTAAATAACTGTTTCATAATTCTGTTGTTTTAATGTTTTAAAATTTGTGAATAAAATTTATCTGAGAGAGTTCATCTTTATAAAAGAAGAAGCCGTCCCAGCTTGTATAACTGTCTTATCACCTGCATCCAGACTGTTTGATTCTAAATCTATTTGTGCTAATTTTCTTATTTTGGATAGTAATTGTGAATAAGCATCATTATTTCCTTCATTCTTTTTTAGATATTTTTTAGCGTAGTTATCTGCTGATTTATTTTGATCTCTTGTATATGGAAGTAGTAGCAATTCATTAGAAATAGTTTTTATTTTGTCACCGGAAAAAGACAATATCTTGCCTAGTTGAGCCTCTGTCATTTCATCCAAATTATTACCGGAAACGACCTTTAACAAATTATTCCTGATATTTCCGGTTTTTATATGTCCAACCTGAAGTGCTATAAGGGCCTGAATTTCAAAATCAGTAAGTATATCCATCATGCCACTATAAATGCGGATACTACCATTGTTAAGCGTAATGATATTGGCTTCTGTAGTATTGTAAATTTTAATGTCTAAATTTTTGTTTTCTAACATTTTAAAGTTATCGCCTAAGACATCTTTTAACCTGAGTGTATATGCATCATTGCTTCCTGTTATTTTATTACTATTATCCAAGAACTTGATAAGTTGATCTGAAACTTTATTTACACTTAGCTCTAGAGCTGCGCCTGTTGCCATATCAGTTGCTTTTTTAGTCACTTTATTAACGGCTCCATCCACAGCCTTTTCTAACGCTTTTCCTAGATTCTTAAATTGAGCATTGGCAGGTACAGTGAATAATATTGCAAAAACAAAAAATAAAAAAAAAGTTTTTTTGATCATAGTCCGTAAAGATTAAGTTATTATACTCTATTATTTATTGTAAAATATGTCTCTTAGATAAATATTGAAGTAAAAATATAACATAATGCATAAAGACTTGGAAAAGCAGTGTATACAAATCGTATACACCATATATTGTAATCATCTGAATTATGGAAGACATGGTCTTTAGGTGATCAATTTGAGACTGGTAACGTTAGCAAATATTCTTGTGCAAATTTCACCGAATTGTATACATTTTGAATACACTCATGTGAAGTCTATGAGTAGGGTAAAGAGTATTTTTACATTATAATTTTTACTTTCCATATCCTTTATTAATATACTAAAACACATGTAAGGATTGTTGGTAGGGAGTAGCGAATTGATTAAAGAAAATAGTTATTTATTACAAATTTTAACAAACAAATTATGAGGAAAATTTTACTTATTTGTGTTTGCCTATTGGCAAATTTCACCTTGATCTCTGCTCAAAACACATTTACAAAAGGAGATAAAGTAGTCAATTTTGGAATTGGGTTCGGTAACACTTTACATACGGGGGGAGGTTATTCTACTAAAATACCACCTATTTCAGGTTCGTTTGAAGTATGTATTATTGAAGATTTATTTGATAGTAAAAGTTCGTTGGGTGTTGGTGGATATGCCGGTTATACTTCGTCTGAATACAAGTATAGCGTTGCCGGACTGTCAGATTTCAAATATAAATATTCAGACTTCGTCATTGGAGCAAGAGGGGCTCTTCATTATCAATTAGTTAATAAATTAGATACTTATGTAGGACTTGCTCTAGGTTACGATGTTGTGTCAGGTAGCGCAAGCGGCTCATACGAGGGCTATAGTGCTTCTGCTAGTGGCATATACTTTGGAGCATTTCTTGGAGCTAGATACTATTTTACAGATAAATTTGCAGCGATGACCGAGTTGGGTTATGACATAGCCGTGTTTAAAATCGGGGTTGCTTATAAATTCTAGAATCACATTATATAATTATTTACCTGATTACTGGCAAATAGATGCCATACAAACAAGGGAGGTAGAATATAAGAGTCCATTGATATATCACATATCAATGGACTCTTTACACAAAACATAACACAAACGACTTATATACACAATTAACCGAATGTAACATTGAAGTATATGACCTATGTTAATTCATATTTATTATGTTATGATTGACCGGAATAGCACAGTTCCCTACAATTATTTCTTTCTTTATAATTTTATCAGATAATGGAGAGCCGTCACTTCGATAGGGTGTTAGGGTGAAAGTATAGGCCCCAGCATTTTTATATATGTGACTTTGGACATATTCTTGTTTATTCATATCTGTTTCTATTATCTTAGGAGATCCATCCCCAAAGTCCCACTCTATTTTAGTTACGGAATTTATACCAGAACCTGTATTTATACGAATAGAGAAAGGTTTAGGTACATTTCTACATACACTAGGCGGATCCAGAATTAACTCTCCCGGTATAAAAAAAGACGTAACAAAAGGAGGCAATCCTAATTCCGGTAATGCATTAGTAGGAAAGAAATTCTTAATTTCTACCATTTGGCTTCCCCCTTCATCTGGATTAAGAATACACCATAAGGATGTGTTTCCGCTCTGAATTCCATAAATACGTCCTCCAGCTCCCAATTGAACATTAAAAGACTTCACATTCATTATGCTGGTATATGGAGCATTTAAATTATCTGTAGGTTTTATAAAAAGTCCTCTAAGCTCTGTTTCGGCTCCATTAGCGGTTGTTATATAAAGATATTTTCCATTAGGAGAAAATTCAACTCCATAAATATTACGTATACCAGTTTCATAATTCCTTATATTTCGAATTTCTCCTGTATCAGTGTTAAAGTCAGCATAAGTTAAATTTTTCACATTCGTTGCCCAATTGTAATGGTCTACATGAACCAACTTTGTTCCATCAGAAGATATCCGCAGAGTTCCTTGCCCTCTAATACTAGGACCTACTTCATATGTGCTGGGAGCAGAAAATCCATGCTGTGTTACATGCCAAACATAGAATTTAGTTGCAATCCGACTCGCTAACCAAAAATCAGAACCATTAGCATGCCCTACAACAGCTAGGTTTTCAGCTACTTTACTATCAGTCAAAGGAGCCAAAGATAATTTGACATTTTTCTGAATCACGGCACCTAGCCCCCCATTAAGGCTTAAATCTACGACAGAATAAGTCAACCCTGCAGCACTATTATTAAAAGCGGGAACAGCCAACAGATAGTATTTTCCGGGAGTATTCGGGATAGGTATTACTATTCCGGATTGGGTGGACGATAGATTTCCGTGTAATCCTGTCCCATTAGCCATTACGTCCATATTTTTGTTATAAACAGTCATCCCATCGGAGGCAAAAAGGAAGTTACCATCTTTATCTGAGATAGTGAAGCACCCTTCATAGGTATTAATCGGACCTCTAGCAAAACTAGGTATCCCTGATATGGCTCCATATTGAGTATTTACAGTTTGTGTATCTTTAAAATTGAGCCCTGCATTACGCCCAAAAAACCACCAATAAGTTTCTTTCTGAGCATAAACAGAGCAAGAAATTAACAAAAGGATAGATATCGTAAAAATTATTTTTCTCATAGTGCTCATTTTACAATAAAAACTACATTTACAAATGAATTGGGTGTTGTATCTAAACTTTTAATCTTGTAAGTCATTACACCATTTTCGTTAACACTCACTTCTTCAAGAATATTTTCATCATAATATGTTATAACATAATCAAGTTCACTGCGTTTATAAAGCTTTCCGTCTATTGGAGAAGGTATCGTTGTTATTTCAGGATTGCTGCTTACAAAGGTTGAGTTATTCTCTTCTGTGAATTGTCTGACATACTCATTATAAAGATCACAAGTAAGTATAGCTCCTATTGTAGTGAGAGTCATATTAAATGATGGAATAAAAAAATAACGAGAATCATCTTTCGTTTCATGCACCCATTTTTCACCATCCCATATATATATTCCCTGACGAAATTTTTTATTATAATCAGCTTCTTCTGGCGGACTTATGTATATATTATAAACCATCAATCCAGCATGTTTTTGTTTTATTTTGCTTGTATTTTCATTTTCCCAATCAGCATCATTTGTTGCTATAAAAGGTTCAAGTGTTGTTTTGTTCACAAGATACACACGAGGAAGTCCTAAGCCTCCTCTAGTAGAAGTAATATTACTCGCATCGGTAACAGAGATTGGATTAAGTGCTTCTTGGCTTTTTATTTCTAATAGAGCTGCACGTTCAGGTGTTACCCCTGATCCAACAGTTACTTGAGCCTTGGTAAAAGTTACAAATAACAAAAAACACGATGTAAGTAGTATTGTTTTCAATGTAGTCAATTTCATATTGCGTGTATTTTAAGTTTAGTGTTGATGTATATTTGGATTGACTGGTAACATACAACTTTTTACTTTTATAGTTGTCTGCCTATCCATTCCTTGCATAAGATTGTTAAATTGATCGTATGCCTTAATACTAACGGTGTATTCACCTTGTGTCTCATAAATATGATTAAAAGTTATGTTTCCGGGAGAGAAATCTTGTATCGTCAATTTTGAGTCGGGTTTATTATCTCCAAAATCGACAACAATAGATTTCATATCATTATACCCCTCCCCCTCAGATATCTGTAAATTGAATAGAGTACTTACTCTATTGCATGCAATAGATTCTGGAGGGGGAATAAGCTGGAATCTGAACCAAGGTGCGGCAAATGTGGGCAATCCTAAATTGACTATATTAGGACCTAATATTCCGTTTAATTTATAAATCTTAAACGGGTTGGTCTGTACTTCCTCGGGATTGGTTATAACCATCATGTTGTTTGTATTCATACATCCTGAATATATATAACCATCTGGTCCCATTACCAATGCCGTAAAATGATTAGCTTGATCGGTAGAAAGATCCCTTGGTACATCTATACTTCTAATAGGATATATGTCTTCGGGATTAGCAGCATTTAATAAATGAGGGAAATTATATACAAGAAGACTAGACCCACTAGGATATTGATGCACATTCGACAGATATAAATAATTTCCTGATTTAGAAAAAAGAGCCCCATACCCATATCCGTAAGCTAAGTTCTCTCTTCTGCTACGTTTCTTCACTGAAGTAAACTGTCCAGTTTGATTATCAAAGGTGCCAAATACAAAGAAATTTGGAATAAATAAATTCCAAGCAAAACAATTCCCTGCATTATTGAAAGTGATATAACCATTTGGATTCCCTGTATCTCCGGAAGTATTTATGCCGGGTACCACAGTAGCACTATGTCTGGATTGTTGTACTCCTGCACGAGTTACTTTCCAGACATTCAGATATGTTGTAGCTCCCCTACTTGGAGCAATAATCCAAAAGTCTTCTCTATTAGAGTGGCGAACAGCTGTTAGAGACTCACCTAGATATCCGCTATGTCCTGTCAATTGTATATTTTTCTGTCCTTCTACAACTCCTCCTAGACCATTATCTAGAGACATATCTACAACTGAATAACAAAGACTATTCTGATCGCTGTAGCCCAATGTTACAGCGATATATTTATGAGTTTGTCCAGGGTAAGGTATTACAATTCCTGATTGAGCTGATGAAGAATGCCCTGTCAAATTATCACCATTTTGCATAACAACATCATTCTTATTATATAATTTGATCCCATTCGAATAAAACATCGTATTACCTGACACGTCCGAAATAGAAAAGCAGCCTTCTGATGTACTTATTGCCGATGAGGAAATAGCCGTGGGAATACTGGCTAAGGTCGTTGACGGTGTACCGTGTAGGCCTTCAGCAGTGTAGGATTGTTGGGTTTTCCAAGTTAATCCGGCTTTATCTCCAAAGTACCAATTGTAATGTTCTTTCTGTGCAGATACTGTAATACTTAATAATACCAAGCTAATTATGAAAAATATTCGTTTCATTTGATTAGTTATTCTTTAATTACAAAAAAGAGATTAATAAAAGCATCTGAATCCGGAGCATGATTTAACACCCTATACCTCATAACTCCATTCGCATCAATGCCATTTATCGTTAATACCGATTGATCGTAATAGGTGATGACAAAATCGAGCTCACTCCTTTTGTAAAGTCTTTCTAAAGATTTTGGTATAATCATTTCTATAGTGTTATTGCTAGATATAAACTTCCCATTTTGCTGTTTTGTAAACTGTTTTTCGTATTCAGCATACACATCGAATGTTAGATCCTCTTCCGAGGATTCTGTAATATAGGGCAGAGGTAAATTGAATGGAGGACAAGCGAAGAACCTTCGTCCTAAAAATGTTTCTCTCCATTTTGATCCATCCCATGTATATGTTCCTTGTCTGAATATTTTATTTTTTCCTGTTTCTTGTTCGGGGGACTCATATATATTATATACTGTCAATCCTGCATGTTTTTCTTTTATTTTACTTACGGTAGCATTTATCCATTCAATATCATCAATAGCGATAAATGGTTCCAATGTAAATCTATTACTCAGGTGTACCCTCGGTAGGGATAATCCTCCCTTCATTGAAGTCACATTGGTCTGATCGGCAGTAGAAATTGGAGTGGTAACATCTTCTGTCTTTAAGTCTAATAAAGATGCCCGTTCTGGCTCTGCTTTTGCGCCAATTGTTACCTGACTATAGATCAATGTATAACAGCATAAGAATATTAAGAGAATCAATAGATGCTTCATAAGTATTATATAGTTTCATGATGTGTTAAAGAAATGTATGAGTTATTCGGTAAGCAAATGTAGCTGGGATTTAATTTAATAAATATATTTCACCGTATACAATCTGTATACATTAATTGATTTATTTATCCATAAATGAAGCGAATCTGTAGTTGACGCCATTCGCTGATTTGTTAAGTTAAAAATTTGATTATTAATTAAATAATCATGTTGAATCCTTGATCAATCTTCTAAAGATTATTAATTTAAGAGAATAATAC
>NZ_JAEPKU010000058.1 GCF_016652235.1 Dysgonomonas sp. Marseille-P4677 | reverse complement strand
AATTAGTAAAAATAGTTCTGCTTTAAACCGCATTTTTTACTTTTTGACCAAATTTAAGGGAATAAAAAAACTGAAAATCGCCTGATTTTAAGAGCTTTGATTTATTTTGGAAGACCTAAGCCTTTCGACTCAGAGTTAAAATATACTTTGGATTCTTTGAGTTGGGAACTCCCACTAAGAATAGGATGCATTTGTAAAGCTTTTATTCTTAAAAGCTCAATTTCAGAGTCAACTACCAGAATAGCTTTCTGGCAATATAGATTTTTAAGGACATTTTTTCCCCTGCTCGTATTGAAAAAGTGATTGTAGAAATACAAATTCAATACGAATCATATTCAATGTCCGAAATAGCATGGAAAAATCTGTTTCAGACTGACTTAAGATTATAACTTCTTTCAGAAAATTATCATAAGCGTTTTGTAGTCTAAGATTTGTGACTTCCTGAGTGTTTTCAACAGTTAGTAGATTAAAAAACTCTGTATCTTCTAATTTATCCATATATATCCATTTAATTAATTTCAAATCATTATATATTAATTGGATTATTAGTAGTGGCTCCTTAAGTATGGGATATTTAGAAGGTCTTAATTGTTAATAATGTTTGATTTCATTTTTAAAGGTTATCAGATATGGTATTTCTATATTGTATGTTTTTGCTGATTGGATTATATTTTCTATCATTCCTTTTATTTCATAGCTTGAGTTCTTTAAATATCCATCGATCATGGCTTGCATAGCTGCATCGCTGAAAACTTTCTTGACAATGAAAGAACTGATAAATAAAGGCAAATAATATAGTTTATTTACTTTTTCTTTCTTGGGGTCTATTCCCATTGCTTCACAAACATGGAAACCATCTCTGATTGCCAATATTGAATTTTTTACAGTTTTTGAATCTTTTAGAAAATTGCTCATATTGCCCTTTGTTATGATTCCTGCGGAGATCCCCACAATAAAAGCATAGTGAGGTATGAGCCAAGTTATAATCTGATTAGAGATAAAAGGTTTCATATTAGCATCGGACAAAATATTTGCTATTCTCTTTACTCTGGGTGTGATCTCTCCTGTTGCTTCTCCCAACATCGTATATGAATATTTTGAACCTGAAATAATAGAATTGATTCCATTTTCATCCCTTCCTCCCCCTGCCATAAATGGAAAGCCGAAAAAGTATTGTTCTGGTGAAAGGTGTGTCTTTATCTTTTCAACATCATTAATCCACACATTCTGAAAGAAAAGGATATCTGCTTTTCCTGCTGTTTCTTTCAAGTCAGTCAGGACATTATCTAAATTGAGATTGTTTGTTGTAACAATAATATAGTCAAAGTCATTATCAACGGTCAGGGTATCTATAACCTTCGGTCGGAATGTAATATCTTGAATAATCTTTTTTCTATCTCTTAAATCAGTACAATAAATATTTATTCCATTTTCCTCTAGTGTTTGTTTTTTACCTTTTCTAACGAAAATACTGACATCATTTCCAGCTTTAGCTAATTGCCAACCGTAAGTACAGCCTATTACCCCTGCTCCGTAAATTAGAATTTTCATATTTGTACTTATTATTTGAGGATGAATATTATAGATAGTTTTATTTAGATAGTTGGTAGATCAATGAATGCCGAACGAAATAAAGAGTAATATGTGGAGCATGAAGGTTCACAGGCATCAATAAGTTGAGTTGGTGTAAATCCCGAAAAATGTTTTAATTCTCTAATTAAGTGCGATTTATCATAATATCCACAATCATAGGCTAGTTGTGAAACGGTCAACCCTGTATGTTTTTGCATAAGTTGATGCAATTTTTGGAAACGCATAATCTTCAAGTAATCTTTTGGATTAGCTCCTATATTCTCTGTGAAAATCCGTTTGAATTGCTTGTACCCTAGACATGCAACATTCGCTAACTGTTGAATATCATTCTCTCCCCTGTATATTGCATCAGCAACAGCATTCATTCGCTTATTTTCATATTGATTAAGCATATAGATGCGATTAAGCAAAAACTGCTCAATAATTTTGACACAAGCCATGTTATCAACTGTATCATTAAGCCTTTGCTCTAGCTCATACAGTTCAGTATCATTTAGTGAATCAATGGAAATACAGCTATTATTAAAATCACTAATAGGCATCTTGAAAAATGTATTTGTACTAAATGGTTGAAAGACAATGCATATAAAATCAATATTCCCAGAAAGAAGAATGTCGGTATAGTTTGTTTTTATTCCATAAATATGTGATTGGGGTAAGAGTTGTTTATCCTCCTGTAATGAATAAGTTTCATGTCCTCGATAAAAACTCAATGCCACACAACCTAATGGAACAAGGCGTTGCGAACACTGTGACACATTCTCCATTTTCAAAAACCAGTATTGCTTAACATATGGAGCAAGCAACAAGGAAGGTTGTATAGCTTGAAATTCATTCATTTTCCAAAAATAGAAGATATATTTTAAGGTTTAGGTGTAAAATTCGGACATTCATCCAATATGCTAAACACAATTATTCTCAATCAGAATTCCTGCATAGGTAAACCCGCCACCAAAACCGACAAGCATAACCTTATCATTCAATTTTAGTTTTCCTTCTTTTATAGCATTATACCATGCAAGAGGGATAGATGCTGCCGATGTGTTGCCAAACATTCTAACACTATCTAAGCATTTATTCATTGGGATATTAAGTTCGTTAAAGACGGCTTCGAGTAAACGGTAGTTTGCACTATGGGGGATAAAATAGTCTATATCCTCTAGCTTTGTATTATTCTTCATCGCTAATTCTTGCAGTCCATTGGTTAAGGTCTGTACAGCCCATTTATATACAACCCTTCCATTTTGATGAAGTTTATTATTTGCGATAACTTTAGTATTGCTGATCGATGCATCTTGATAAGCTAAGTATAAATCTTTTCCATAGTCGCCATTTGTTCCTGTTATGGTATTAAATAGAGTATTGTTGTCTGATTTTTCAACAATAATTGCTCCTGCACCATCCCCAAATAGAATACAAGTCGTTCTATCTATAAAGTCAGTTACTTTAGAAAGTGCATCTGCTCCGATAACTAGGATTTTCTTATGCGTACCTGCTGCTATTAGTCCTTTTGCCAGAATAATTCCATTGACAAACCCGGCACAAGCTGAGGATATATCTATTGTTCCCGCATTTGGTATGTTTAAACGAGACTGTATCTGACTCGCTACACTTGGCATAGGCTGATCGGGTGTACTTGTCGCAACAATAATATAATCTACATCATGCAAATCCTTATTATATTCTTTAGACAAGTTTTGTGCTGCCTTAACACACATATCACTTGTGTACTCATTTGGAGCAGTATAAAAACGTCTTTCTATACCTGTTCTTTCTTTAATCCACTGGTCGGATGTATCAAGATAACTCTCAAAATATGAATTGCGAATTTCTTTTTCAGGATGATAAATTCCGATTGATGTTATTGTTGCACTCATTATATTGATATGATTTGAAATTAATATTCTTCTTGAATATACTTACTGATAAGTAAGTGCTATAGATAAATTTTTTTAGATGATTAATAAACCTTCTTGAATTGATTTATAGATATCATTTCTCAATACCTTATTCATCTGTAAGGATGATAATAAAGCAGAATGAGTCATATTAGCTCTTGTTCTTGGAGTCTCTTTAAAATCAAAGACTTTGCTTTCTTTTCCTTTTGACAATAAATCGGTAAGCCAATCAAGTATCATATTGACTAACTTTTGTAATTCTTTTTGCATATTTTCGGGAAGTGTGTCGAAAGCAGGAGCTAGTGAGCCAACAATACAAGTCCAATGAGTTTTTATAAAACTGTCATGCATCGTAATATACTTTTTGTATTGCTGTCTGTAACCAAGTTTAACCCATTGTTCTGTTTTTTCCAAGAAAAGTGATTGATTCTCTTTGATAACCGCAATACCTAAATCGGATTTAGCGGGGAAATAATAATGTATAGCTGCATTCTTGATGTTAAGCTGTTTAGATATATCAGCATAACTGAATACATTGTAACCAACTGACCTTATCAGTTCGTTTGCTAAGCGTATTATTTCTGATCGAGTATCGTTCATAATTGCAAATATATAACTATTTACTTAGTAGTAAGTATAATTTGTGATTTAATTTTGAGATTATAATCATTTATCTCAATATCGTGATTTCTCCTTAACTTCAGTATAGTAGTTTTCTAAACCAATTTTTCTAATCTTTTTATTAAGAATTAACCATCGTTTTTTCAGATTTTCGTCAAATCCAGTATTTTCAAAAGGAAACTTCCCGCATTCGAAGCAATAGTCAACTCCTTCTTGCTGACAGCAGGTTCGAACTTTACAATCTTTGAATAAGTGACATTTTTGTATTCTACAACCTTGACAACTACCAGAAGAAAATAATGAATTCTTTGAAATCAGGATATTTTTCAAATAGAGGCTCTTCTAATAAGCTTACAAATCTTTTTGCATAATTATCAAACTCGCCTAAATTCTTTTTCAGTTGTTCGGCATGAATTTTAATTTGTTCTTTATCATATGCAAAGCATTTCTCACACAATAAGCCACAAAAGCCAAATTTATCAAGCAACTCATTTTTGTTCATAATATTTCAAGTTGATATAAGCACAAATATAAAAACATCCTTATTCGGAAATATGGATTGTGATAAAATTGAATATTATTTTTTCTTTCAACTGATAAACCATCCATTTAAAAAGAGAATAATAAAAGCAAGGTTTTACCAAAGAATACGCTCGTAGAGGAAGATTCTTTGAGTAAACCCAAAAGGCTTGACCTTGCTGAATTATTCTCTTGCTTATATCTTCGTGTTCAGATGAATGAAAGAACGTTGTCTTAACTATTCATCCTTGACATATCCAATCCTTTTTCTAGGCTTATTTTCTTCTTCTTTCTGACTAGCTAATTCAGTTAATGCCTGATAAATTTCATTAAACTGCATATTGGTTTCTATCATAAAGGTTTCTAACTTCTGATTGAGTTCAGAGTAACCTAAAGCATATTGCCGAAGAGCAACAAAGGCTCGCATAATCGATATATTTACTTGAATAGCAGTAGGAGAACGTAGCACTCCTGATAGCATTGCGACTCCTTCCTGCGCAAAAGCAAAAGGAGTAACAGTGCTGTGTTTTAGATTGTTTGGTAACTGGTCGCAAATTGCGACTAGTTCTAACCATTCATTTTTGGTTAGCTCAAACATAAGGTCAGGAGGTAATCTTTCGATATTTCTTCTTACTTGTTCTTTAAGTCTTTTTGTTTGTACATCGTACATTTCAGCGAGGTCAAAATCTAACATTACATTTAAGCCTCTGATATGATATATTCTATTTTGTATTACTTGCAATTCCATTATTTTCTGTATTAGAGTTATTACCAAACAATTTATTATCTACACTCATCATATCATCCAAAATACTTTCGTCCAATACACGAGCATAATGTTGTGTCATCCGTGTGGATGAATGTCCTAACATCTTAGCTACATTTTCCATAGTTACTTTGTTGGCTAACGTGACGCTGGTAGCAAATGTATGGCGTGCAACGTGTGTTGATAATCGCTTATTTATCCCGCATATTGTTGCAATTTCTTTAAGATATGCATTCATCTTTTGATTAGTCGGAACAGGCAAAACTTGACCTCTTAATCCGCAACCTTTATCAAAACTATATTTATCGAGTAATTCTCGTGGAACCCTCAATAATGGAATGTTACTGTAATCGGTAACTTTGAATCGTCAAAAATCGGAAAAGTAAAATCGACAAGATTATCAAAGAAAATAGCATTGTAATTTTGTAGTGCAAACTCTTAATTACAATGCTATGGGCGAGACTTCCCAATTAAAGAAGTATCTCATGTGGAACAAAGTCAACGAATTATTTTCAGAAGGTCTAAATAAGAGTCAGATAGGTCTTTATTTAGGTCTTCATCGTCAGACGGTGAGCAATGGATGAAGACGCCTCAGGGACAACCATTAAAAGTTTATTTCTTTGCGATGTCACTGAGCCGCAGCCGGTATAAGTTTGTCTATTTGAGTCGTACCCCGTTTACTACAGCCCTTTCGGTGTATGCCCATGAATTGTCCTTTGCGTTCTTCGGAGGGGTTCCTCACAAAATAGTGTATGATCAGGACAGGGTGCTTTTGGTTAATGAAAACCTGGGTGATCTGTTGCTTCCGGTGGCTTCCGGGCTCTGGTTCGGGAACACGGCTTCGAACCGGTATTTTGCCGCAAGTCCGATCCCCAGAGCAAGGGGAAGATCGAGAACGTAGTAAAATATGTAAAGTACAACTTCTTGCGTGGTCGTGAGTTTACCGGCATCGAGCAACTCAACAGGGATGTGCTTGGCTGGCTGGAGCGCACGGCTAACGGCACGGAACATCACGGCATCCGGCGTATTCCATCTGAGGAGTTCAAGACAGAAAAACCACATCTTATGCCATATAAAGGGGTTCCTACAGTTCCTTGCGAAAAACTGGTGCCACACCATGTGCGAAAGGACAACGTGATAAACTACAGGGGAAACTATTACACTGTACCCACAGGAACCTACAGTGGTCATCAGACACTCGTCTATCTGGAAGAAAAAGAAGGCAGCCTGCATATTTACAGTCATGAGACGGGTAAAACCCTTGCTATCCACAAGATAAGCGACGATAAGGGACGGCTGATAAGTAACACCTCGCATCGGCGTGACCGCGAAGCATCGTTGAATGATTATGAGGCTTCCATTCGCAAAGCACTTCCCGAGAGTGCAACGATTGATGCGTATCTGTTACAGTTGCGCTTACATAAGGTCCGTAACTACCGCGACAATCTGCAGTTCATAGCCCGGCGCCATAAGGCATACTCGGAGGTCACACTTGTCGAAGCCTTTACCAAGTGCCTTGAGGCAAATGTCTTCAACGGATGAAATACACTGAACCTGAAATACTGAAACTATAAATGATGCGTATAGAAGACTATTTCCTATAGATGCACTAAATGAAAACAACAGTGGATAGTTCAAGTTTGCCTGGAACTATATTGAACTAAACTTTTAAATCAGTATTGAATATCAGATAATTAAGACAAATAACCGAAGCTTTTAGAATTTGTATAAGAATGTACCTTAAAAAAATTAACGAACTGTTTTGCACCTTGTAGATTATCATAATATGTTATAAATATTATACGAATAAACTTAAATCGATATAGAAAGAATGCACACAAAATATTTACAATAATAAGCCTATGATAAACTTTAGATTCGAAGTGAAGTTTTTCATAAAAAGAACCCGGTTGAACTCTCAAGGTTTAAGCCCTGTCAATATACAGGTAAGGCTGGACCGGCAATCTGTTTCATTCGCATCCGGAATAAACATAGATCCGGGACAATGGGACCCACAAACACATAAAGCCATTGGACGTACAAAATCAGCACGGGAGATTAATAATTCATTGACGTCTATCCATATTGATTTACGTAACCTGTACCACAAGATGACAATGAAGGAAGATGCCGTCAGCCTAACAAAACTAAGAGACATATTTTTAGGAAAAGATACTCTGGAAAAAGATTACTTCCTTATTGATCTATTTGATAAGTTGGTAGATCAAAAGCAGGTGTTAGCCAAAAGTAATATAATGAAGGAAGCTTCAGCCGACAGCTACTTTTGTACCAGGGAGAAATTAATTGATTATTTAGAATCGGCATATCGGACGTCCGATATCAATATCAAGAAGATTAATACTGAGTTTGTCGAGGGCTTCAGAGTCTATCTTTTGAGTGATGGAGGTTGTAAGCATAATACGATGATACGGCATATGCGCGGCCTGAAACAAATAACCACTAATGCATACAGGAACAGATATATAGACAGTGACCCTTTTGTTTATTTGAAGTTAAGTGAAAAAGCAGCGGAGAAATCCGGACTGACAGAAAAAGAATTAGCGAAACTCATCATACAAGACTTTCAGAATTCTGTTTTAAATAAAGTTCGGGACATGTTTTTATTCTGCTCTTTCACTGGCCTGGCTTATACAGATTTAAAACATTTAAAATATTCCTCAATAACGGATAATATTATTTTCATAGACCGGGTCAAGACCGGCAACCCTTGTTTTGTCCCTTTACTGCCCATCCCCCTGGCTCTTATTGAGAAGTACAGGAATAAAACGGAATATGTTTTTCCTGTCAAGACAAATAAACACATGAATGATTGTTTAGAGCGTATGAAAAAGGTATGCGGTATCCGAAAGTCGCTGAGAATGCACGTTGGCAGGCATACATTCGGGACACTTCTGATAAACAAGGGGGTGCCGATCGAGAGTATTTCAAAGATGTTAGGCCATTCGGACTCAAAAACGACCAGGATATATGCTAAAATGCGGGATCAGGAAATATTGAATGAAATGGATCAGGTGAAAGCGAAGCTGCGGGATCTCACGGAATGTTACATAAAGTACAATAATTCGAATAAAGGGAAACCCGGTAAAGGATAGTTATTTTATATATCAGGTACTCCTATACTTCTAAAAATCACGAAAAGTTATAGCAGACTTTATCTTTTTATCTTTAATTGTCCAAACGATCTCATAACCGCCTGCTCCATCACTATTTAACATTACCAGATAATAAACATTAGTTGCTGCTTTTACCATATACATAGAATCGGTGTTAGGCTCTAAATAGCCACAAAGATGTTCTTTCTGGAAGGAAAATGAATCCCCATCAATTACACAATGAATACTTTTAATTTCTGTAGCTTTTCTGATGCTGCCATCGTATAGTTTATATTCTATTTCACCATCAATACCATGTATAGGATAGGAGTCTATAGTTGCGTCGCAACCAAATTGATCTTTGCCTATTTTATGTTGCATTTTATCAAAAGCTCCGATAACAATATTGAAGGTAGCATCATTATTTGAAAACACAATTTTACGATCCTTTGTAAGAGTCTTTGTTAATCTGGGTAAATCATAAAGATATTTTACTCTTGACTGATGAATAAAGCCTTCTTTTTCTTTTAATTTGTCACTTGCTTTCTCTCCCCAGCCAAATCGGGTGAATATATCCGGAAGTCCCCACCCATAAATGATAGGTACATATACATTGTCTGCCTTATCGAGAAAACTAGCGATAGCAAAAACTTCATAATCAATAATCCTTCCTATAATTTTTTTTGAAGAGTTCCTGACATTACTATAACCATCGACATCATTAATAATAGCAAAAACTCCTTTGTAGTCTTGGGCATATATCGCTGAAGTCAAAAAGGTAAGTAAGAAAAGAAGCGTTTTTGTCTTATACATGATATTTCGTTTTTATTAAAAAATAACCACTCAAAAACATCTTAATTCCTCGCTTGTCAATATAGGGTCTACATGTTTCAATCCTAGTCCGCATTGCTCAGAAGCAGCACGGCAGCCACCACGACAAGTATCCCATTTATTACATTCGCTGCAAAACTCCGGAATAATCTCATTCCATGAATTAGCATAAGGGGAATATAAGATTTCTTTTAAATCTTGTTTGTAAATATTTCCTGCTACGACAGGAGAATGATTGCATAGACGAATATTCCCGTTAATATCCATTGTGAGAGGCTTTAGCAATACATTTTCTGAACAATGGCCAAATATGATATTTGAATACTCCTTTGGATCGATCAAACAATCCGGGGAACAAACATTGGACGAAATAACCAAACCTAATTCTTCAGCCTTTATGCTCGCTATTGTAAAAGCATTCTTTAAGTGATTATGTGTTGCTGATACTGAGGCAGGATCAGCAGTACCGCATCCACCTATATTGTAGCGGTTCATCATAATTCGCCTTAGTCCTAAGTCTGCTATAAAATCCAGCGTCTCGGCCAGAACTTCCACATTATATTTCGTCAATACAATTACAGGCACAGGATAACCGCCCAGACTTTGTACTGCCCGGATAGAATTGATAGATTTCTTCCAACTGCCGTTTACTTGTGTAATGTAATCGTGTATAGCTTCGTCTGCAGAGTGTATAGGAAGTTCAAACAGTGTAATTCCCATGGCTATCATATCTTTATAATCATCTGCTGTTCCTTTAAATCCATTGCTGATAACTGTGACGGTCTTACCTTCCATCCGGCAGAACAGAGCTATTTCCTTGATGCGTTGTGCCACAAAAGGTTCTCCTCCCGTAAGAGTGATATTGCGGACATCTACCTGTGAGAAAACTTGTTTCAGTGCTTTAATAGCTTTGTCGTATGAATTGAATGATTGATGTTCTGCACCTGGAATTTTCCAGATATTGTAACAGTAGCGACAAGCAAGGTTACATTTATCAGTCAACTCAAAGGCAATGTTATATAGTTGTAGCCTCTCCTTATTATTCATTTCCAAAATTTATACTAATAGTCATAGTCGTTTTTATTGGTTTGCCATCATAATTGATCCCCGGTTTCCATGCTTCGGATAGCGACAAAGCTCGCAGGGCCTCTTTATCTGCCTCTTTTGATAACTTACCTATCACTTTTTTGTCTACTAATTTCCCTTTTTTGTCAATAGCAAAACTAAGGATAACTTCTCCTTTGAGCTTATCCTTTTTCATCTGTTCGCTGTATTGGATATTATTCTGTACCCATTTCTGAAACGATTCGAGGTTGCCCACAGGGGACACAGGGACTGTTTGTACCTCTGTGTATGGTAGCTTAGTAACTTTCTTAGGTGTACGCCTATAAATATCATCAGGATAATGTCGGACGACAACAACTTCATAGCAAAGAATCATGTCTGAATCTTTCATTGTTATTATAACCTCTCCACCTCTCATAGTTGAAACAGACATTTCTCTACTTTCCATACCAACAAAAGAAAATATAAGCTTATCAGTAGATTTGGCTTTAATACTAAAAGCCCCGTTTATATCAGAAACGGCACCATTTTTAGTTCCTTTTACAACGATTGATACTCCGGCAATAAATTCTCCATGTTCGTCTTTTACCCTTCCCTTTTTTTCTATAAGACTATCATTCTTATTACTCTGGCTTCCTAAAAGTATTGTATTCTTAGTCGTAAGTTCTTTGTTTTTAGGCGTACAGAGTGGAATCGTATCATAACAACTGACCTCCGCTTTTTTCTGTGCATGAGCTGTCGTTCCGGCTATGCCAATAATCAACGTTCCCAGCAATAATTTGTACTTGACAAAGATCGGTGCTCCGTTTGTTCTATCCGATAGATAAGACAATATGCGGAAGAGTATATTGTATGATTTTAGTTTCATTCTATGTTGCTACTAAGTTTTACTGTTATTGTTACTTCTGTTTTTACCGGATCTCCATAGAGCTGTCCCGGTTTCCATTTCTTCGATTTAGAGACAGCATTAAGAACTTCTTTATCCACTTCTTTCGATAGACCTTTTACAATCTTTTTATTAATTAATTTCCCTTTTTTATCTATAACAAAACTGAGTTTTACTTCTCCTTCTATCTTATCTTTTCGTATTTGCTCGGTATAACGAATATAACTTTGAACCCATTTTTCAAAATCTTCAAGGTTACCGACAGGTGATATTGGTTTGGTTGTTACCTGATGATAATAAAATTCTCTTTCTCTAGGCTTATGAGCATATATATCGTCATTGTTATATGGATTAACAGTAATGCCGTAACACATGATACCTATAATTTCATTTGCAATATTTATATTTAATGGTTTGTTCGTTATAGAATCTATGTTTATAGGAGCTTTCACTTTTATTGTAGGTTCTTCAATGACTTGAACGGCGTAACATGCAATACTCGATCTATCTTTAACTATTGATCTACACCCTATAACAACCACCTCTTTAATATTTAGAGTGTCGGAAGTCTGAGGTGCTTTAGTTGAATAAATATAGACTTTATAGCAGGATGCCATCTCTGAATAGAGAGGTTTTCGAAAAAGAACTGTGTCACTCAAAAATTCTTTCTTCTGGGCTTTTGCAGATGTTCCAGATAATCCTATAATAAGTGTTCCCAATAACAACTTATACTTCACAAAAAATGATACCCCATTTGTCTTATCGGATAAGAAAGAAAACACATGAAAGAGGGATTTGTATAATGTGAGTTTCATAATATGTTTTATCTATTAGAACTATTAAGATATTCTACTTCATAAAGATAATAGTTTTTATTTATGTTTGTTTTATAATGGAATAAGTAAAGAGATCATAAATGTTTTCGTTTTCAATGATGTACTTTGATATCCATAAAAAGTACGTTTACTATTTCGTTTTTCCGGAAAATATTCTTTTCTTTGTTTCCGTAAATAATACATAAATAAAAATACAGATGGAACTACAAGAGAAATATATATACGACTATCCCCGTCCGGCAGTTACTACCGACTGTGTTATATTCGGATTTGATGAAGGGGAATTAAAAGTGTTGTTAATAGAAAGATCTATTGAACCGTTTATCGGACGATGGGCTTTACCGGGAGGTTTCGTCGGAGAAGAAGAAACCGCTGAAGAATGCGCCGAACGTATTTTAAAGAAAGAGACCTGTCTTGATAATATTTATATGGAACAGCTTTATACATTCTCCGATGTAAAGCGCGATCCCCGCTTCCGGGTTATCAGCATAGGATATTATGCATTGGTAAAACTTTCGGATTATAATGCACAGGCTGGAATGGATACAACAAATATTAAGTGGTTCTCAATCTCTGATATTCCTGAGCTGGCCTTTGACCATAAAAAAATATTAGAGACAGCAAAAGAAAGACTAAAAGGGAAAATAAAATATCAACCCATAGGTTTTGAATTGCTTTCCGAAAAGTTCACTTTACCTGACTTGTTCCATTTATATAAAACGGTATTACAGACAGATCTGGATGACCGCAATTTTCGGAAAAAGATATTAAGCTATGGTCTGTTGATCGATACGGGAGAAATGCAGCGAGGAGCCCGTAACAGAGCTCCTAAACTATACAGTTTTGATAAAGATAGATATGAAGAGCTTACAAAAACAGGATTTTATTTTGAACTATAATACATACAAATATGGAATATAACAAATATAATTTACAATGGCTGCTTAATAAGGTTGAGAAAAAGAGAGTGTGAAATATCTCTTCTTTTGGGGACATGCACTTTCAAAAGACGGATCAGTAACAAAGTCGTGCTTCAGTCAGTGGTGGCATAGTGCATTTACTGTGAATGGAGTAAAATACGCAACTGCCGAACACTGGATGATGGCTAAGAAAGCTGAACTCTTTGGCCAGGATGCTATGATAGAGAAAATATTAGCTGCTAGATCTCCTGCTGAGGTGAAAAAGTTGGGTAGAAAAGTCCAGAACTTCGACCCTAAAGTTTGGGGTGAAAACTGTTTTCAAATTGTTTGTGAAGGCAATTATCACAAATTCTCTCAGCATGAAGGCTTGAAAGAATTTTTACTGAATACTAAAGACAGAGTGTTGGTGGAAGCCAGCCCTGTAGATAATATCTGGGGTATAGGAATGGCGCAGGATAATGATCATGCGGAAAATCCCCGCCTTTGGAAAGGATCTAATTTACTTGGATTTGCCTTGATGGAAGTGAGGGGTAAATTAAAAAGAGATGAATAGTAAACTGATACATAGTGCTTTATTCGGTATTGCAGTAGGTGATGCTTTAGGCGTCCCTGTGGAATTTAGAGATAGAAAATACCTGAAAGCAAATCCTGTAATGGATATGCTTGCTTATGGAACACATAACCAACCCGCAGGAACATGGTCTGATGACAGTTCGCTTACATTCTGTCTGGCAGAAACACTTGTAGAGGGCTACAGTCTGAAGCAATTGTCAAATAGATTTATAAACTGGTATGAATACGGCTATTGGACTCCACATGGAGAGATGTTCGATGTCGGAACTGCAACATCAAAAGCAATATACAGATTGGAGCAAGGCATAAATCCTGTTATGGCAGGAGGATCAGATGAGTCGGATAATGGGAATGGTTCACTGATGCGCATACTGCCACTGTTATTCTATATAAAAGAGATGAAAATAAAAGACAGATTCAGATATGTCAGTGATGTTTCATCCCTTACACATCGTCATATAAGATCTGTTTTAGGCTGCTTCATCTATATAGAATTTGCTTTACAATTACTGAAAGGTGTTGATAGATTTGAAGCTTTCCTCCAAACTAAAGATACCGTAAATGACTTTTTAAACAATAACCCAATCTGCTCAGATAATGAAATAAAAAAATATTGCAGGATTTTGATGAATCCTATTGGCGACTATGAAATCAAACCGATTTATGAATACACAGAAGATAAAATTGAATCATCCGGTTATGTAGTACATAGCTTTGAGGCTGCGCTATGGTGTATTTTTAAAGAAAATAATTTTGAAGATACTGTTCTTCGGGCTGTGAATCTGGGAAGCGACACAGATACAACAGCAGCTATTGCAGGAGGATTGGCAGGACTACTTTATGGATTTGATGCTATACCGCAAAAATGGATCGATCAACTAGCTCGTAAAGACGATATTTACAATTTATGTGAGAGGTTGAAAAAGAAATTAAAACAATGAATACAACATTATACAGACCAGTAGGTCTGAAAGAACTACAATTAATAATTGATTTAGATTTTAAAGCTTTTCCTCCACGATTGGAATGGCAACCTATTTTTTATCCTGTACTCAATCAGGAATATGCCGAGCAGATAGCTGAGAAATGGAACACAAAAGATGAATTCTCGGGTTATTGTGGCATTGTAACAAAATAACAGTAATATTATAGGACAGATTGAAATTATAAAAGTATTCACAGGTGATAATTTTGACATGTTAGTTGATGATGTGGCAACCCAATTTATATTAAAATATTTAGACAGATGAAAGCAAAAATAAAACTCATAAAGGGAGATATAACACTAATGGCTGTCGATGCTATTGTTAACGCAGCAAATTCGTCCCTACTTGGAGGCGGAGGTGTTGATGGTGCTATTCACCGGAAGGGTGGCTCTCAGATATTGGAAGAATGTAAAGCGATCCGTAATCGACAAGGAAAATGTAAAACCGGAGATGCTGTTTATACCTCTGCCGGATTGTTACCTGCCAAATACGTGATACATACAGTAGGTCCCATCTGGAATGGAGGGAGGAGTAAAGAGCCAGAACTTTTGGCATCCTGTTATAGAAAGTCGCTGGAAATAGCGGACTTTTTACAAGTAAGAACAATCGTATTTCCTAATATCAGTACAGGAGTTTACCATTTTCCTAAAACAAAAGCAGCACAGATCGCTATTGATACAATAAAGGAGTTTGTCAATAGTGAAAACAGCAATATAGAGGAAGTTATATTTGTTTGCTTTGATGATGAGAATTATCGGTTATATGAATCTATATTAGGCCAATAAAAACTAATTATTTATCGTTTGTAAATTTCACTACTACATCGTATAGCTGACCCACTGTTAGTGGTATGACATTCTCCTTATTAAAGCAAAACATATTAAAGCCTTCACTATGGAACAGATATTCATTATCTTTCAGGTCGAAAGCTTTTCTTATTGAGCCTGTCTCATCACAGAAGTCTATCCCATATTCATCCTGTATTGCCAGTAGGAACTCATCTCCATCATCTCCTGTTATACCTAAGTCTTTTTCAACAAGTGTATCTCTTGATAGAGAAGCTTTATCAGAGAAAATAAAATTATCATTTATAAAGTTAGTAAAGTTCTCAAAACTAAAGTCTCTTACATGTTGCTGCGGGAGAAAATCTGTCGCATGAATCAGCCTGCATAAACTTATCAATAAATGAGCATCCTCAATCTTATTGATGTGCTGGTACAATTCGGTAAGGCTAACCCATTTGAGGCTTCTATCAGCTCGGTCGAGACAAACAAGATAAGGATATACCTGCTCGGTCGTTACGCCGACGCTAGGAAAATATTTCTCCCCTAATTTTGAATAATATTCAACGTTCCCTTTTCCAATTTTCATATTGCCAATATATTCCTCCAGATCATGTATGTTACAGACTTTCTTCGGTAAACGTTGAGCCGGTGCTGTTATAATTGTGCTGTTTCCTGAATGAAGCTGGGGAACAGGTAGGCTTTGAATCTCCAGACCTACATATATCTGACCGTCTTTTTTGAATACAGGTAATGTAACCAGCGTATTAGAACTGACAGTTGAAGGATATACATATTCAAAAATTGCATTGCTGTTTTCTACTCCCATTTCGGAAAAATAAGCTCTGCGAGTAATCAGGAAACCAGTATGCTTTTCATTCTTCTCATAATCTTGTGCATACAGGGATAATAGTTCCGTGAAAGTAGTAGGTTTGAGAAACCTGTCGAATTTTATTTTCATCTTCTCCCCTAACCATTTGGGAAGAGAAGTATTTTGTTTGAAGAAAAGATTGTAAATATTCAATTCCAACCGGGCTTCTACCAAGGCTCCTGTTTGTGCTGTATTGAGTAACTGAGCAGCATCATATTCGTGAATATATCCTGACTCTTTAAAGCCGGAAAAACCTTCTGCCAAATATTTGTTTATAGTTATGGGCTTTGTTAATTCTATAAGCTTTGAAGATACTTTCTCATTGATGCCTCCGGGCGAAGTATAATAATTGAGCGATTGGGTAATATCCGTATAGCTTTTCCTTTCTATTCCAAAACGTTTATCCAGAGCATTCTCTAGATCTTCAGTTTCTCCAATAGTTATACCTTCGGGGATATAGCCACTATAATGCTTATTATCCAGAACTGAACTATCTGTTTTCACATTGGCTAAAGGACGGGGGTATCCATGTTTTGCCAGTATAATAAAACCTTTTTCATGTTTATAAAAAGGTAGAATATCCAGCACATTATTCGGACGCTCTACTACATCATATATATTTTGGGTTCTAAGATTTATATAGGAAGAAAAATGCAGGTAAGAATCTTTCTGAACCGGGAGATGCCTTATAAGTTGTATTTGTTTTCCTCCGGACATTTTCTCTCCGGCAATCAGGTAATTGGTAGGAGGGAAACCGATCTCCTTCCCGGATAAATCATATATGGCAAATTGATTTTTGTACCTGTTATTTATAATCCATTGGTTGTAAATAGGCGAAGAGAGAATAATACGCAGCCCTAATTCGCGAAATATTTCTTCGAGCTCTTTCTGTGTGAAGTATCCGTATTCTTCTTGTAATTCAATGTCCCAGTTGGTATAATAGTCTTTGCGACGAATGAATTCGACTACATCGGTATAAAATGCTTGGAACCGTCTGGTATCTTTTTTTATGCCATTTATTTCCTGTATTGGAAACCCTCTTTCATTTGCTGATGCCAGTGATCGTGCTGTCTGTGCAAACTGGATAAATAATTCGGCATCACTGGGTTGGGTGTATTTATTGATAGATGATAATTCAATAATTATCTCTTTCTCCTCAGGTTTCACGAAGTCACGGATAATCAATACCCCTTTATCTTTTAACAATTCAACCTGTCTGCGTAAGGTATTTAATGCCCTGTTGGTATCATAACCATTATACGAAGTTATATGATGTATAGCTGAACAATTGAAAAATCCATTAATAGAATTATTTGCGAATGTGTTCAATTTTTCGCCATCATCCTCTCTGAAAGATAAGTTTTGGTAGTTGTAAGTGTCTTGTGCTATTTGTACCATTTTGGGATTTATATCTACACCCACTATCTGCATCTGTGGAAAAAGTTTAGCAAGGATAGCTGTGCTTGTCCCCGATGCCATACCAACATCAACAATAGTATTCCCTTTCTTTGGTTCAAAAAACACACTGGCTGAAGCTACTTTCTCTACGGATATAGCATCCATTGCTTCCAGATATTGCTGATAACTTTTCTTATCTCCCCGGTCTTGGTCTGTGTAATTGGTACTCATTCGCTTTCTAGTCATTATTTATGCGAATGTACAGAATTTATGTTAAATCCTGACCAAATTAGCTGTTTCGTTGGCTATTCCTATAGTTGCAATGGTTCCACTATTAAACTGTAAAAAGTCGGATTCTATGCCATCACTGAATATAATTCCCCCTGTGGGCATCAGAGATTCTATGCGAAGGCTATTTTTATTGTTTATCATTCCTATCGCAATATCAGTTTGTGTACGGATACTCTTAAAAGGTTCACGAACAGCGAACAGTAGTTGGTCATCTTTTAATTTAGGATGTTTTGGGGTAATGTTTTTTTCAAATAAACCCGCAACTCCATAAGCCATATTGAATACAGAACTCAACCACCCGGTAGAGCCGGCCTGAGTGGATACAATTATCCCGCTGGACGACTGTTCCTCTGTACTCTCATTGAAAGATAATTTATATCTGGCTGATATATGGGATGATGCCCCTATAAAAAGATCGTTGAAAGCTAATAGCCGTTGCCCGTCATTTAAACGAGCTTCGGCAAAATTGACTTTCCTCGATTGATAATTATTAGATAAGACACTTTCAACTCCACCTATAAAATTCGTAGTATCGAAAGGCAGAAGAATACCATCGTAACGTCCCTTGTCAGGATTAACGGCTACAATTGGCCTTGACTGTGAATACTTTGCAGTATTGGCGACTAAGCCATCCTGACCGATGGTGACAATTACGTTTTTATCAGAGAATATATAAGATGGAAGATAGGTGCGATCTACAATCTTATGTTTTATCACTTTTGATAATTGAGATTGCAAGGAATTCAGCGAGTCATGGAAAATCTCGTCTTCTATTTCGTAGTCATGGAAATCCCCTCTGAGCCTTTCTATATAAAACTTAGCTTGAGACTTTGTATTAAAGCGTTCAATCAAAGCCTCAAGCCTTGTTTTATTTTTTACTATGATTGCATATTCTATGCTCATTTTCTTTCTGGTCTTTTATTGTTAAGTATAGATTCAAGCAAATCTGGACTGATATTCAAAGTTCCTATTTTTTCTGCATTTTGTGCCAGCTCGCGGAATGCAAGAGCAATATTATTACGTGCATCCGAGTTTCCAGCCAGAGCAGTCAACGACCTCCAATCCATTTCTTTATAAGGTTTCAGCATTGCTTCAATCTGGAATCCTTGTACTTCTGCTTCTTTCTTGTCGTTTTCTGTTTTCTGCTCTATGAATATTTTGCGTTGATTCTCAACTACAATATCGGCTTCGATGTTCATTTCGCGCAGTTTACGATTGTTTTCCATGCGTTGTACCTCCGATTCCATACGCTTTTCGTCAATTTGCTTTTGCTTCTCCTCCACTGCTATTTCAGTATTAAGTTCAGACTCTTTTATTTTTCGTTCCTGCTCTACTGCAAAGTTTCGTCTTTCATATATAGCCTGATCTGCTTCTTGTTGTAAACGTTCACGAGTCTCCGTTTCTAATGCCTTTGCCATTTCAGGGGTAGCTTGGACAGCCAAAACATTTGCTCCAAGTATTTCTATGCCAAGCATATTAATGGCATCAGAGTATTTTAGCCCCTCCAAAATACGGTGTTCTATCTCTTTTGCTGAACGGATCGCTTCTTTCAAACCGATATTATGTATAAAAGAAGATGTTGAGGTCTGAGCCTCATTAATTATCCGCTGATTCAGTTTTTCAATATCGTTCTTTTTATATGTTCCTGCATCAGTTACTGTGAAATCCAGTATATCAGCTAAAATTTTTGGGTTACTTATTTTATAACTTATCTGTCCCTGTATCGTAACTTTTTGATAGTCATTTGTTGATTCCTGGAAAATGAATGGCAAATCATTACTACCCATAGGAATAGCTACTATTGAACTATTTGGAGTAAAATAGAAGAATGATAATCCGCGCCCTTCTTTCTTTAATGCCCCACCTTTATAATAAAATACATGGGTCATTGAGTCAAATTTGATGTGATTGATTCCAAACATAGCTGTAATATTTAGATGTTATTAGTATATATAATATATTAACGTATTATTTACGTAAACAAAATTACAGCAAATACTCATATCGCCAAATATATTATCGTAAAAAAATACGTTAATTTGGTTAATCTATAATAATTCTAAATAATAAATTGCATATAATGTTTTACATCAATAATTTATTGAATATTTTGATATAAAATAGAGACTATCCAAAGGGTAGAATAGTCTCTACTTTAAAGTTTAATCAATTAACAGTTTTGTTACAGCCGCAGTATTCATAGCCCATTGCATTGTATAGGCTTCATCGGCATTCTCGGCATCTATTATATCAATATTCTGAGCTTGAGCTTTTATTTCAAGCAAGTTGCCTATGGTCGTTTTACTTTTCAACTTAGCTATCAATGCTTCCACGTTGCTAGCATTCATATTGGCTACTATTTGTCCACCAAAAGGCATTTCTAACCAGATGATTTCGCGAGAAGCGACCTCAAGTACTCCAAAAACCAAACCTTTTGACAAGCCTTTCGATACTCTTACCTGATGTTGTACACAGGAAGGGTCGTAAGCTACACCTGTCTTTTCGGATATCTTCATCGGATAAGCCGAGTTCATCCATCCTACAATCAAATTAGGAGAGATAGCTCCATTGCTGTAAGCGTTACAAGTAAAGACGACATATTGAGCTCCTATACGGGTTAGTTCATTTATGTCCAGCTCTATATATTCGGCTGTACCTACTTTATTAGGGATACTTCTTATATCCCCGCTATGCTTAGCTCCCGGAGCTGTCAGATTATAATATGAGCATACTTCTGTAGCATGAGGCAAAGCTATATGACAACTCAGGTCCATATCCAGATGCTGCGCAGGGAGATCTTTTCCCCATTGCATAAACAATCTGACAGCATTGCCTTCTACCGAAAAACGTGTTCCCATTAATGCACAAGAGATATCTTGTATAGTCTCGCTTCTATCTCCTATCGCTAGAGGAATATTAAACAGCATCGGATCAATATACATCGTTTTACTCTCAGTGGGGATCTGTTTGAAGCGGTTTGATACTGCCTTTACACACAAATCTTCAACCTTAGAAATCATTGCTTTCAGTTGATCATCCGTATATATACCGACTAATTTATTGGCTCCGATTCTCTTTGAGGTTCCACCTAAAGGTTTTACCATGCGCACAGCATTTGGATCGAAGTAGTTTCCGGCATACATATTCAGCGTAAATAACAATCGCATAGGAACTTTATCCATCACTTCCTCAAAAGCTGACAACGTTTCATCATCCCCGAACCAAAGCATATTTGCAAACAGAGAACGCGCAAACAGTCCCGGTCTTTGCTTCAATAGATCGAATGTTTTTTCCGCATCCACTTTTATACGAGATCGCTCTACCTCACCCTGATATACTGTGTAAGCCTGATTATAGAATACATCCATCAATTTTTTCAGATATTCGAATCCCGGTTTTTTCGCATATTCAGCCAAACGCAATGCCCTGATAAAGCGGACCCACATTCCACGTTTCGGGTGCATTATTTCACAGGTCTTTTCGACATCCATATTCAGATTATTGAGCCATGTAGCAACCATCTTGCATTGTGCTCGATTATACTTTAGTTTCAGGTCGATCTTAGCATCTACTTTCGCTTTCTTGGACTTATCCAGAACAGGCGTAATATGTGTATTATTCAGACCTGTCCTTTTTATAATCGTTTTAGGTTCTACAATTTGTAGAAAACCTGTTTTCTTATACCACAGATAACGCAATATATTGGCAGGAGAAGAGATAAACTGTTGCCCTTTCTCGTATTCTCCTTTTTCTGCAAGAGCGTCCAGTACTACAACTTGGGTTTCTTTCATTGTAATCTCTACATCAGGTAAAGGAAGTTCCCCCACCAATGCTTTCAGACTATCCACCTGAGTTGCGTCCAGAGCTGTACGCGACTCCAGCAAGTCTTTGAAATACTTTTTAAGATCATCCTCTGTCCAAAGTTCCAGAACTTTCAATTTATTACCTTGTCCGAAGTTCTCGATTTTAGCCAATTGGAACGGAGTACCACAGAACGGACAACCGTTGTATCTTTCCATCGGAAATGTATTTTCCGGAATCAGGTGACCACACTGCAAACGTAATCCCTTATCACTTTTAAAGATATTGGCAAACAGGGTTATAATATGATCGAACCTTGTTTCTCCCGTAGGAGTATCCCAACCTTTCACTAAAGGAGCCCAATTTAGATTCACTCCCAATACTTCTTTCATTGTATCGAAGATAGTTATTGCATCGTTTGGAACCATAGAGTTTAAAGCACGTAACAGATCTTCCGATACGGTGTATCCAAGTTTTCTCAGATTGGCAGTTAAAGCCAATGTTGTTTGTGTTAACTCTGTTTTCGATGCCACTATCTTATCTTTTGGAATAAAAATAGCATTTTGTCTGACCGAAACTTTCAGTAAATTAGTTTTCATTACAATTAGTATTTTGAATTAATAAATACGGTAATTAAGAGACTGATTACAGTGACAGTGTAGATTTGAAGTAAGCCTCTTTTGACCATTATCTAGGTGGAGTAGGTTGGACTCGAACCAACAGCCTCATTATCCCAAAGGAGTAAACCTTAATTGACCTTATGGAGATAATTTTAAAGTTTCACAGTAATGTGCTCTATCCAGTTGAGCTACTACCCCCGATTAAGTGAAGCAGGCCGGATTCGAACCGGCGACCCAGGGATTAGAAATCCATGAAGTAAACCCGGATTGACCTTTTTACAGGTAATTTTAAAGCGTGTGGATTCGAACCACTTCGCCATCTATTGGAGTATGCCTTAATTGACCTGTGTGCAGAAGGTAATTTCGCGGATTGCCTTGCTCTACCAACTGAGCTACTGCCTCATGTAAGAAACAGGTAATTGTACAAGTAGTCTACCTAAAAGAATTTGTAGTAACCTTTACTTGACCTGTCTCTTTTTTATTGTTTCAAATATCGCTTTCTTAGTTTGATGATCCAAAGTAAAATAGCGAATACGCAGTCTTTTTGCGTAATGAAATATATTTTTATTATTTTTGAAAAAATTGTAATATAAACGAACTCCATAAAAGCAAAAATAGATAAGAGTGACTACAGAGATGATTGGTTATTTCCGAACTATTATATTGACAATATTTGGTTTGATGAAAAATTAGATGAGTTATATCCGGATAATTTATACAAAGGATTAATTCCAACATTACTCTATGGATTGATGAATAAAGAAGCGGAAATAGTTTGGAAAACAATTTTACCAAATAAAGGAGAAGTTACAATATGCCCGATATTGATGTGTCCAGATGATTACGATTTTTCATGTACATTGATTGTAGCAGAAATTGAGAATTATGGCTATTTTATCCAATGGAAGAGAATAGGTGTTGATAAACAAACTAAATGGTTTGATGATGAAATAAGATATGATATTGATTGGTTCTCGGATTTTCAATCTTTAAATTTTGAAATTGATGATTATCAAAGAATGATAGAAGATTTTAAAATACAATACCAATTAGACTAATTAAAAGATAATATTTAGGTCATGCCAGTAAATCGCAACGCTCTCATCCGTTATAAAACAATAGATACTTGTCTCAGAAATAAGTATCGCCGTTGGACTTTGGAAGATTTGATAGACGCCTGTTCCGATGCCCTTTATGAATATGAAGGAATTGATAAAGGTATCAGTAAACGCACTGTACAGATGGATATACAGATGATGCGTAGTGAGAAGTTAGGTTATAATGCTCCTATTGTTGTTTATGATAGTAAGTATTATAAATATGAAGATGAAGATTATAGTATCACAAACACTCCTCTGTCAGAGCAAGATCTGAAAACCATGTCGGAAGCGGTAGAGATACTTCGCCAGTTTAAAGGGTTTTCTTATTTTTCTGAAATGCAGGATATTGTTAGCCGCTTGGAAGACCATGTTACTTCTGCCAAGCAAAAAACCATTCCCGTTATCGACTTCGAAAAAAATGAAAGTTTAAAAGGTTTGAATTATCTGGATACGATTTATAATGCAATTGTTAACAAGCAAGTATTAAATATTAAATATCGTTCATTCAAGGCTCGTTCTGCGAATACTTTTCTATTTTATCCTTATCTATTAAAAGAATACCGTAATCGTTGGTTTGTATTTGGTCGTCGTAAAGGCAACCTTATCAATCTGGCATTAGACCGTATACATAATATTGAAATAGCCGAGAAGGAAAAATTTATTAAAAATGATCTTTTCGATCCTCAAACTTTTTTTGATGATTTGGTTGGTGTAACAAAGAACATCGGAATGAAAGCCGAAACTGTTCGTTTCTTGGTAAATAAAGAAAATGCTCCTTATGTACAGACTAAGCCTTTTCATAAAAGTCAGAAAACAATAGAAGAGTATGAAGATGGCTCTAAAGTTTTTGAGATACATGTTGTAATCAATCAGGAACTACAACGCGAGTTTTTCGGATATGCCGATACGCTAAAGATACTTTCACCTCAATCGCTGGTCGATTTTATGACTTGGAAGTTCAGAGTAGCCACAAAGAACTATGAAAATAGCGAAGGACAAATTAAGATTGATCCTTGCTAAAATATCGGGAAATTCTCCTTAAACACAGTCTGGGCATGGAATAATTTACATATCCCTTGTCCGAATTCAGTTCTATCTCCACTTAGGCAAATAAAGTTCCTTCAAAATATTTTGTATTGTAGATTCCTTATAAAGGATCTTCCCTCCAAAATAGATATAAGGTAATATCCCTTTTTTACGATAATCATTTAATGTACGCCGATGAACCTTTAAGAGCTTTGACAGTTCTTCGTCTGTAATATAATGTTCGCCATTCAATAACGGCTTTTGCCTGTCTAATAGGTCTTCAATCAGAAGGGTTACACGTTCAATGGAGTTAAAGAAATAAGAGACTCTCGGATCTGATTCTGTTATCTTTTTCATGTCTGAAGATTTATAAGTTAGTTATTTCATTGTTATCCAAAAGATCTTGGATATCACTTTTCAAATAAAGAAATTTCCCTTCAATTTGGAAAAATCCCAGTTTTCCCGTTTCTCTATAAGTTTGTAATGTTTTGGGAGTAATACATAGAATCGAGCAGACCTCCTTTGTGTCCAACCATTTGGATGCATTACGTCGACTATTCTTATTGTATAGAATATTAACAAACTTGTCAAGCTTAGCCATGCGTTCCAGCATTTTATTAAAAAGCTCTTTTTCAA
>NZ_JAEPKU010000057.1 GCF_016652235.1 Dysgonomonas sp. Marseille-P4677 | reverse complement strand
CCGCTATCCTTCGAATCTTTCCTGTCCTTCGCAAATGAATCCGGGAAGAACATAAACATTAATAAGGTTATAATAAGTGGTAATATTTTTCTTAAGAATTCCATCAGCCCTCTCGTTTCTATTCGTTAGCTTTATATTTAATGTAGCCTTTATCTATTTCACCATATATTAGTTTAGCCACTTTCTTCGAACCAGAGCCGTTAAAATGCGTATAATCTTTATTTGCAAGATTACCTTCTACCCATTTTACCATAGAGTCCTTACCGCCCATTATTTCATATAATGAAATATATCCTGAACCAGTTTTACGAGCATAATTCTTTTGAGCATTGGCCAATGGTACAACAGCCGGATCGGTCTGCATTACGCCTTCTATCTTAGACGACTTGTCTGCTGTAGAGATAATCAATATATCGGCATTAGGGAAACAAGCATGCAAGTTATTTACAACGGTGGTCATATTCTTTTCGTACCAACTATAATTTAGTGTTCCGTACCCAAGTACATTGGCTCCATAGTGAAGGACAATAAGATCATAATTAAGTTCTCTATCGAAAGCGTTCATTAAAGATGGATTCAAAATAGATAAAGGTAATCCTGAATTTCCTCTGATTGAAAAATTATCGACATGAACACCTTCCCCATTATCAAAATTAAATCCATAGATAGGTATAGAATCGGTTTTGTGAAAATTAACCTGTATAGACTTAGCATTACGAGAAGAAAGAGCCAACGTATTCAATAAACTTGAAGGATTCAGATTCTTAGTTATTACTGAGTCTTTGTCTACTGCTACTGTAACATAAGCCTGATCATTATTCGCTTTTCCATAAAACAACGTAGGAGTATTTAGCTGGGTGGAATGAGATTGTGACTGAGCTTTATATCTTACCCAATATGTTTGCCCCGGGTCTTTTGCAAAAAACACCTGCCCATCTATTCCAAAAGGCTTTTTCGGTTTCTTCACTTTCACAAAAGATTGAGAAACCCAGTTCTTGGAATACTGATGGGAAATAGATCCTCTTGCTCCTGCCGACAAAGAAGACACTGCCACAAAACCAACACCTTCTCCGCCATAGTTCTCCTGAAACAAACTACGAATATCCTGTACAATATAGTCTCCATCATTCATCGAATCACCAAAGTATGCAATACGCACTTTCTCTGTTTTTGAGTGTTCAAGTTTATGCAATTTCGAATAAAACCGCCCTAGATTTTGGTAACCGTCTGCGGATAAAGCCGGATTGACATTTGTATCAATACTATCTACACCAAGGGTATTAACCTGAGTTTTCATACTATCCGTTTCAGCTTCGGTGTCATTAATGGCCACCGTATCACTCTGAGCCATAAGCGCCATACTATCCATCAATATATTATCATTTGCCTCAACCTTCTCGGTAAATAAGCGCTCGGGTAATACCTGTTTAAATATTAGGAATGCAACAATCGATAAAGCAACGAATAATATTGCCTTACCAAAATAAGAATCATTTGATGTACTCACAATCAACAATTTAATCTAAAATTAAGATGTTTAGATAATCTTTTTATAAAGTTGTGCAAAGCTACTTACTTTCTGTGAATTACCTGAGTAAAAAATTAATATTTTAGTGATATTTTGCTTTTGCTGTAATGTGTTCTATATTAATTCTAAATACGGATGTCCTGTCCCATGATTTATCCATATACTTCTCTCCGAGTTCTTCGAATCCTTTGGAGTATTTTTTAACGAGCAATCTTAAAGCTTTCCTCTTCTCTTCATCCGATAAATCAATATCTGCTGTGCCAAAAGCGATTACACTTTCAAATAAAGTAGTAAACTGATTTGCAATAGGCTTTGTTACACCTACGACACAAAATGTAACCCTATTATTTTCTTTAAGCATGTCCAGCTTCTGACCTTCAGGTGCACAATGATAATAAAGGCTATTAGTTTCTTTATCATAAGCATAACTAATAGGTATACCATAGCCATAACCATTCTCCGCAGTACCTAAACTAAGAAATCCATACTCAGAGGTTTCCAATAGTTCGTTAATGCGCCCTCTATCTTCTAATACTCTATTTTGTCGTCTTACGTCTCTAAACATATACTTAATAAGCCTATAAACAATTTGATTTTAATATCCTTACCAATAACTATTTGTTGCTCTGGGTCTGGCTTTTTTCACCCCTTCGATAGGAAATCCTATAACAAAGTTGTTTGTATAATGATGTGTTTGTATATTATGCACTTTAGTTTGATACCATGAACCCAGATATCCTACTCTTACTGTATAATTCTTAATGGGTATATCTACCGTAAAGTAATTGCGTAATGCCCGTTGATTATGCAGCGAAGCAAAATTAACAACTCCGACTGAATTACCTAGCGATATCTCATAATAAGATTGTCCATACTTTGGAGAAAAGAGCATCCCGATTAACGGAGAATCCATTTGCCAACGAACAGCAAACCATCTGAATTTGTATGATGCGGTAACAGACAGATCAAGATTGGTATATCCACGTGCAGAAGCCGGATTATTGCCATTACGTTCATTATATAAGACGCCTGCATTAAGCCTCCATAAACCTCCTATACCCAAGCGTAACTTATCGGTATTATACACGCTATAATGTCCTCCCAAACGATAGTTGAGTATCCCCCAATATTCTGTTACGTTTTTTGCCGGGCTATCTCCTTTTGCAAATTCCACTTCTACAACCTGCTGTTTATAGAACCTATAATCGAACCAAGTTGTCCGACGCAGTTGTTCGTACATCAAATGAACAGAGAATCCTTTATATTCGAGAGGTGACAGATAAGTATCGTACATATTGGCAAAACCAATAGATGCAGTGATGGTATTATTAGTAATAAGAGTCTTTGGAACAGGAGTTCTCTCGTCAACAAAATAGCCATGAAACTTCTTAAATCCATCCCGTTCAACTACTACAGAATCAAGCGCATAGTCTATACCCTGTGCAGAAATATTACTCAGAAAAAACAAACAAACGAATAATGTAGTATATCTACCCTTCACCCTCCTCTTTACCATCGTTCTTAAATAAAGATTGTTGTCCTGTTATTTCATCTATAATATCAGATATAGGTCTGTTGTCAATTTCATCGTCATCATCGTCTATCTGCACCTCAAATTTCTTCTCCTCCTCTTCTATCGGTTCCGGAAAACGAACTGGTTCCAATTCCTTGATTTCACCTATTTCAAATGTAGATATACGCTTACCTTTTGCTTTAAAGCCTTTTACAGCAATAAACTCATCAGCATCAATCTCTAATGCTTCCCGATAACTGTCACGACCTCCGAATGTAACTAATATACGAGGATAAACAACATCGGTTAATACAGTCAATTTCGACTCCGAATTTTCTCCTAAGAAATTCTGTTTTTTAGAAGAAGCTTCGAATGAAAAACGCTTCATGTACATGAATTTCTGATCGGCATCGTAAAGAACTGATGTCCATATTTTGTTTGCGTTAAATTTCTCTATACGAATAATACCTCCTTCATAGTGATTTGTTATGTCAAACGATGATGTATAAAACTCTCCGTTATCATGTACAATCAGTATCTGATCGCCGCTCTGAAACTCTCCCAAGAATTTACCTCGTCCATCATAATTAAGCCTTAATACATCATGATCGAACCAAACTTTACGTCCTCCTAAGGTAGAGCCACCTTTTTGCTTCAATGAGATTTTATGAACTTCAGCCTTAGTAAGGATATTTCCCATCGACTGACGTCCCTTGATCGCTATATCGCTAAAATCTTTTTCAAAAACCAGAATTTTCTGACGAGGTTTTGGCTTCAGAATTACACGTATCGTTTCTGCTTCACCATTCGGATTGGCACTGAAGTATACTATTTTAGAACCTTCTTTTCCTTGAGTTACATCATATTCCTTATCGCGTGTTACTCCCGTTACAGCAAAGCGTTTGATATAGTCCGGTCCTTGTTTTCCATGTCGATAGACTACATTGTAGATAGTCCGATTATCATTGCGACGGAAAACATAGAGGTATAGCACATTTTTTCCAACAAACATTTTATCGCTAACCTTCACTATTTTGTACTTACCATCCTTATAAAAAATGATAATATCATCTATATCGGAACAGTTACATACATATTCGTCTTTTTTTAGTGATGTACCGATAAAGCCTTCTTCACGATTAATATACAACTTTTCGTTAGCCTCGACCACTTTTGTAGCCTCAATTGTATCAAAACTGCGTATTTCTGTTTTACGGGGATAATTCTTTCCGTACTTTTCTTTCAGCATCACAAACCATGAAATAGTATAGTCTATGATGTTTTCTATATTATGTTTTATCTCTTCTATTTCTTCTTTGTAACGGGCAATTAATTCGTCAGCCTTGTCTGAATTAAATTTGAGGATACGCCCCATTTTAATCTCCATCAGCCTTAAAATATCTTCCCGTGTTACTTCACGTATAAACAACTTTGAAAACTTAGATAAACGTTTATCGATATGCTCAACGGCCATATCCATATTAGCCGCATTTTCGAACTCTTTATCTTTATAAATACGCTCTTGTATAAATATTTTTTCCAAAGATGAAAAATGAAGTGTTTCTTCCAATTCATTTTTTTGTATCTCAAGCTCAAGTTTTAATAGCCGGAGTGTATTGTCAGTTGTATCACGCAGTATTTTACTTATTGTAAGAAAATAAGGGTGATTATTCTCTATCACACAACAATTTGGTGATATATTGATTTCACAATCGGTGAAAGCGTAAAGCGCATCTATCGTTTTATCTGATGAAACACCGGTAGCCAAATGCACATGAATTTCTACATTTTGTGCTGTGATATCATCAACCTTACGTATTTTGATTTTCCCCTTATCATTTGCTTTCAAAATGGATTCTACAACTGATGTTGAAGTACGCCCGTATGGGATATCACTAATGACGAGTGTTTTATTATCTAGTTTTGATATTTTAGCACGGACTTTGACCGAACCACCTCTTTCTCCATCGTTATATTTACTTACATCAACATATCCACCTGTCTGGAAATCAGGATACAGGACAAACTCCTCTTCTTGCAGATGCGCTACAGCAGCATCACAAAGCTCATTGAAGTTATGTGGTAATATTTTTGAAGATAAACCTACAGCAATACCTTCAGCTCCCTGGGCAAGTAGCAAAGGAAACTTAACAGGAAGTGTTATAGGCTCTTTATTACGGCCATCATAGGAAGGTTTCCATTCTGTAGTTTTGGGATTGAATAATACTTCCAGAGCAAATTTAGACAAACGGGCTTCTATATAGCGGGGAGCAGCAGCCCCATCTCCGGTAAATACATTCCCCCAGTTACCCTGACAATCTACCAATAAATCCTTCTGCCCCAATTGAACCAAAGCGTCCCCAATAGAAGCATCTCCATGTGGGTGAAACTGCATTGTATGCCCGATAATATTCGCAACCTTATTGTACCGACCGTCATCCATACGCTTCATAGAATGCATGATACGACGCTGTACAGGTTTTAAACCGTCCGTTATATGCGGGACAGCACGTTCGAGAATTACATAAGATGCATAATCAAGAAACCAATTCTGAAACATACCTGACAGATGTAATTGATTGTCACCTGTATCTTTTATAGGTACCTTATAGTCGGAATGCGCATTATTAGAATCCGCGCCCTCTTCCATTATTGGCTCATCATTTTCTAAATTCTCTGGTTCATCGATAATATCTTCGGGGAGCATGTATATTAATTGATTTTTAAAATAGCTATTTTTCCAAAACTCGTTCAAAGATAATTTTTTTTAGTGTGAAATCAAAATAGGATAGTCTTTAGATTTTGTATATAAAATGAATATCGAACGGTCAATTTTAGTTACATTTGCCAAGAGAGCCACTGAGAGTTCTTTCTATTATATTAACGCCCAATCTTTTTGTAAAATCACAGAAAAGATGGCATTAAACGCCGTACAAATAAGCCAAACAGAAATGAATAACCCCAAGATAAGCATCATTGTTCCGGTTCATAATGCCGGAGAATATCTTGACAAATGCTTAACATCTTTAGTTATGCAAACTTTAGAGGATATTGAAATTATTCTTATACTCGACCGCCCTACTGATGGAAGTGAAAAAGTTGCTGAAATATTTGCGGCTAAAGACAACCGAATTAAATTAATATACAACGAAGAAAATCTTCACACCGGATTAAGCCGTAATAAGGGTTTGAAAATTGCAACAGGGAAATATATCGGATTTCATGATCATGACGATTATTCTGAACCAACAATGTATGAACTATTGTATAAGAAAGCCGAAGAGCACAATTTTGATGTAGTTAGATGCAATTTTTCCTGTATTTACAATAAGAATAATACTATTATTAACGAAGAATATAAATACCCTGACATGTCAGTTGATCCATCCAACAAAGAATGGATATATGAAAATGTCGGTAACGATACTATTTCGTGTGTTATTTGGAACCACATTTACAGGGCTGATTTCTTGGCCCAGCACAACATAGAATTTCTTGATTCGAGAACCATATGTTCGGAAGACAGTATTTTCTTCATTGAGGTCTACAAAAATCTAGATCGATTAGGTATCGTTCCGAAATATCTGTATTATCATGTATTTCATATGAACAATACGGGAAAAGTCTATAATTACAGATCAATAAAAAACAGAATCGCTTTTTTTGATGAATTGTATTTGTTTATGAGAAAAAATAACATCAGTGAAAAACAAAGCCGATCCTTTATATCTAAAAATATAGCAAGCTCTCTATACAGTGGTTCTCGACAAGCTTTATTATTATTTCCACGAAAAAAAGCAATCGAAGAAATACAATATATCAGACAAAACAGATTGATGATGGAATGCATAAAGAATTTATATAAAAAAGAAAACTTATCTATACTATTCAGCCTGAAACCAACCATTATTATCTTTCTCTTTATTCTAAATTTATTCGGTAAAAAACAAAAAAGCTCATAATATATAATAAATATGAAAGAAGAAGACTATTATTTTTCCGAAAGAAAAGAACTGCTAAAATTCATATCACCCAAAATTGAAAGAACTCTCGATGTTGGTTGTGCTTCCGGTACATTTTCGGAACAATTGAAAAATAAATTCGATATCGAAACCTGGGGTATAGAGATGGTAGAGGAGTATGCTTTAATAGCCAAAGAAAAACTAGACTATACTTTACACGGTACATTTGATGAGGTTTATGAAAAACTACCTAAGAATTACTTCGATTGTATATTTTTCAATGATGTATTAGAACACATGGTTGAACCGGAAAATTGTCTAAAGAAAGTTAAACAGAATCTTATGCCTGGAAAAACTGTTATAGCCTCCATCCCCAACATCAGATATATCAATATTCTGAAAAACCTTATCTTAAAAAGAGACTGGAAATACGAAGACTCCGGTATACTGGATCACACGCACCTACGATTTTTCACTAAAAAAAGTATCGTGCGAATGTTCGAAAACTGTGGATATAAAATAAATAGAATAGAGGGGATACGTAGTATAAGCCCCTACTGCCTAACTTCAATCATAAATCTTCTAGCTTTTAATAGTTTGGATGATATCAAACATCAACAATTTGTGGTAGTTGCCAGCCCTTTGTGAGTTTTACACAACAAAGAATCAATATTTGCGAGTTTATATAGAATTCTACAATACAATTTTAGGGCTAGATTCAAAGGGCTAAACATTTTTCTAATATTTTGAGCTAACAAGCCTGGAGCTATATTTTCTGGCATTTCAGGTTGATATCCTATTGTTTGGCAAATAATACATTCATTTAGCCATTTCTTTACCTTAGAAAACTGTTTTACATATATATTTCTATCCCTAGAATAATTACTCATAATTCTATATTTCGTTATGCAAACATCTAAATATATGAAATTTCATTCATGATATTTTTTTTACTTTATAAGGAAAATAATAAAAGCCTGACCGATTTTTCTGTCAGGCTAAGTGCGCATGAAGGGACTCGAATATATCATGAATATGATTTGAATCATTCACTTTTTCTCTATTTTGATTAATTTTATATTTTTACTTTGTAAACAATAATTTTAATATTCATAGTCAAACGTTCCTAAATTTGTTCCTAACATATGGAAGTCAGATTCTTTCTAGTTAATAAGAAATTAAAGCAAACAAGTGTACAAGCTATCGTTAGATATGAAGGTCAAAGATATAAAATATCTGTTGGAGAGTCCGTATTGGCTAAATACTGGAACACTACCACTTATCGATGTCGGGTAGTTAGAGAATATCCTGAAGCTACGTTTATTAATCAAAGATTGAAGGATTGGACTGATGTAATTGAGTCTGTTTTCAATAATTGGGGACTTGTGGTACCTACCCCAAAAATGGTAAAAGATGAAATTAATAAAGAAAAAAGAAAAAGAAGTATTGAAGCTGGAGGTATTATTGATAATGAAAATGACCAATATTTAATAGCTTTTGCTCGTAAATTTGAGAGTGAGTCCCTGAAAAGTGAGAATACAAAAAAGACATATAAAACAACAATAAAATTCCTTGAAAAATATGAAAAACATTATAGAGTTAAACTTCGTTTTATTGACATAGACATTGACTTCTATAATAAATTCAAGAAATGGATGTTGAATTTAGCATACACTTACAAAGAACAAAAATATAATTATAGCAAAAATTATATTGGAGGACAATTCAAGAACATACAATTATTTATGAACGAATCCCAAGGAAAGATACATGATTTTACAGGACACAATCAAAAGGGATTCAGAGTTGAGTATGAAGAAACAGACTCAATATATTTGACATCCGAAGAATTGGAAAAAATATATAATTTAGATATTACACCTGAATTATTGATTGAAAATGGCTTTGATAAAAGATTGCATAATATTCAATATGCCATAAAATCTCTATGCGAAGAACGAGACCGTTTCTTAATAGGTTGTTTTACAGCTCTACGACATTCTGATTACTCCAGACTGGAAGATGTACATTTCAAAAATGAACTTTTAGGAATATGGACAATAAAGAAAGATAAAAAAGTATATGTACCAATGCATCATCTATTGAAAAAAATTCTGGAAAGAAGAATTAATATTTTGCCAAAACCCATATCCGCACAAAAGCACAATGATCAGATCAAAGAAATAGGACGATTAGCCGGAATTAATGAAGAGGTATTACTTACAAAAACAAGAGGAGGTAAAAGAACAAGTATTGTAGGACCTAAATATAGTTTTATAACTTCCCATACAGCAAGACGATCCGGGGCTACAAATATGTATCTGGCCGGCATTGATGTAAAATTCATTCAGGATCTATTAGGGCATTCCAAAGCAGAAACAACCCTTAAGTACATCAAAGTATCAGCTGAAGATAATGCAAAACGGTTGATAAATCATCCATACTTTAAAGGGAATAAATAAAAACAATAAAACCTCCTGTTATTTGGAGGTTTTAAGTATTGCAGTATAATGTATTCTAATCCATATATTTTGAGAATCACCCTCTGAATGATATCTGCCATGTCCCTAGAAGTTGGCTATAACTCATATCAGAATTTATATCCTACACTAATATGCGCGCATCGGTTTTTTGTACTAGTGTCTTTAGATATATTTGTCAAACCTTGATCGGCACCGAGATTGACGCTTATTTTGTTTGAAAATTCGACACCTACAGCTCCTCCAATTCCAAAGTCGAATCGATTGCTATGGTCATTAAAGAAATCCGACTCTCCGTAATTCGTTATATCCCATTTTATTTTTCCACCTACGCCATAAGCCAGATACGGCCCTGCACGGAATACGAGCTTAGTACCCGGTACTAGGTCTAGTTTATATCCCGCATGTATAGGCAATTGGATATAAATAGCGTTATATGTAGCTTTACTCATGGGCCCGGTAGCGTCAATAATAGTATTTTTGCCTTTGGTTCCTTTAGTTGTAAATTCCAGACCAGACATCAGGTAAAAGTTACTCGGCAATGCAAGCTCTGCTGTTAGCCCAATATTAAAGCCGACCTTAACATTATCATCAATTTTTTGTATCTCTGACAGATTTATTCCGGCTTTTACACCAAAAGATACTGGGAGTTGCGAGAACATGCTTACACTACATATAAGACCAATAAGCAAAGCAATGGAATTTCTAATAATTCTCATAATAATTAATTGATTTAATAAATTAATATATGTTCCAAGAAGCTCTAAATTTAAATAAAATTATTCTGTTTAACAAAAAAGGTTCAATGCCTGACAGAATAATTAGTTATTTGATTTAGATGTTTATCGATTGCAATAAGGCCTATATTCTTTGTTTGGGCTATAGTATATTACTGCTATTGTAATAAGTATCTACTGTTGGTAATATCGAAGTTTTTTCCTTATATCTATATTATATTGATACTCGAATCCATGATTATGATAAAATATACCACCTCCAAATCCTACATAATCTAAGGTAGAATAGGATTCTGATATAAAAGGTTGCCATACTTTTGTTTTATAGATCGTTTGACGTTCGACTACAGAAGTGAAATTACAATCTAATGCCGATAGCCTGTTAAATTCGATTACAGAAGAAAGCCAAAGAGGTGAAAATGGAACTTTGGAATGATCCTAATGCTGCAGATCCATGGAAATGGAGGAAGAAAAAATAATGTTAAAATCTGCATTTTTACAATACTAATTTATCTATAATTTATATAAGAGAGATAAGACTGGGATCCGGCTTATTTCACGTGTATTTTAAGTGTTATTTTAAATTAATAAAGGTTATTAGTATGAGATCAGAAATTTACAAAATTAAAGACATTGTTGGAACGTTTAAATCCGTTAAAGAAAAAGGTAAAAAATTTAGACTCGCTAACATAGACCGTGCTCCAGGCTCAGGTTTATCACTTGATCTTGTTCACCATCAGCAAGGATTATGTAGAGTAAATAATTATTTCTTTATTTCGGGTTCGGTTACTGGGTCTGAACTTCCGTATATATATGGTATAAATGCAGCAGGCGGTAACTTCACCATATATATTAATGCTAATGAATATCGTCATGCGGGTGGGCTTCAGGTTGCCGAAAATATTTTGGCGGTAGGAATTGAAGAATATGATAAAACAGGATTATCGGTATATACAGATCGATCTCGAATTTACTTCTATGACTTAGAGCGAAACCATTTACTACCTGGTTATATACAACGTAAAGATTTAGGTTCGGCAGTAGGGATTATCCGTCGAAACGGGCAATGGATATTAGCAGTTAGGGGAAAAGGTTCTACCGAATTTTATGTCAGTGATGATATCACCCAAACAGGAACAATAAGTAGTGATGGCTTGCCTACTACATGTGGGTTTAGAAAAATAAGTAAAATTGCTACCAGAGACTACCAATCCATTAGTTTATTCTTAGATGAGAAAAATGAATTGTATATGGTGGGGATGCCAGATGGCTCATCTAATCATGATAAATGTTGGATGTTTCATCTATCAGTAACACTTACTACCGAAGATAAAGTTAACACAATAAATACTGCACAGGAAGTAGCATACAAGCACTTTAAGCGAGATGGTGATGGCCCTCGTTTTAAATGGGCTGCCGGAGCGTATTTCGATGCAAAAAGCATAAATGATAATATCGCTAATGGCGATTTTATTATCTATTCAGCGGAGGCCCATGTGATTAACCGTGAAATACGCTGCAATCGATTTGATCGGACATAATTAAAAAATTTCTACTTAAAGGCCAACTTTTGTAGTTGGCCTCCATAAAAGGATAAAATTATTTTAGAATAACGTATATCTTTTCATGTAATTAACTAGTATATCAATTACTTTAATTGAGAAAATATTCTTAAGTAGCGGAATAAATACAATCGCAAAATGATAATAGCCTCTATTAATAGAGGCTATTATGTTATGACTAAATTTAATTAATTACCCTAAATTTTAAAGAGGCTGTACATCCAAAATAAACGAAGTCATTTTATCTCCAAAGCTATGATTATTTAAATTAGATATATCGCGCTTCGGAGAATAATATGAAACTTCAAAAACTAAACATTTTCCCCTAAAGTTATCATGTTCATACATACGTACGACTCCTTTATATCCTAAACTATTAGAGGTGTATTCAAGTTTAAGCGAAGAACACTTATCATTAAAATAATATGGTTTATCTCTAAATTGTGTAACGGATTCATATGAATTTAATCCAGCCAAAAAACTAAAAGCTCTGTCTTTATAGTTTTTATCATCCCAAAAGGTTACTTTAGTCATAACTCCGGTTGTTTTTAAGGTAGGGCTAGTATTATCATTAACGGATAAAATATTTTTCGCTACAGCTAATTCTTCATAAGAATCAAAGTATTCTAAAGAGCCATCTTCATTATAGTACATTGACAGATTTTCATTCTTTGATAATATGTTATTATAAAGGGATTGAAACTCCTCATTTCCCAAAAATACTACAGAGTCGTTTATTACTTCCGATTTTACGAAATAATCTACCCCTTTATATATAGTGTGGATTTCAGATATTTCTGTTGTTTGATTCGGGGCTTCCGGGAAACCATCTTGAATATCGTTTTCATTTCCACAAGAAGCTAATCCAAGTATAATTACACAGTTCACCAATAAATAATTAAATATTTTTTTCATATTAACTAAATCTTTAATTCAACAATCTTAAGGTTTCTTGCAAGAATTTTACAAAATTACACAAATTGAACATAAGTTTGCATATGATTATTTAGGCATATAGATTTAAGATATAAGCAGTAAATTTGAGGTGCTGGTATTCAACTAAATATCGATAGGTATTGTTTTCCATATATAGATTTATCTTTAGCCAGTTAATGAAATTTTTATTTAATTAGCCACCTTACTTTCATAAGTATGATAAAGGTGATCCTATCAATCCATGGGAGTGGGGGAAAAATTCTTTAAAACAGAAAATATTAAACAAATATTAATTAAAAATATAATTACACTTTTGCCTCCTTAATTTTAACAAAACAAATCACTTTATGAAAAAACTATTACTACTATTTGTCCTGTGTGCTCCTTTCTTCTTGAATAGCTGCGGAAATGATGATGATGATTTAGGTGGAGGCGATACTTATTGCTGGGAATTTAGGGTAACTCAAGTAACTAGTGTTGTCGGAACTTCTGTACCAGGTTATCCACAAACAGTAACATCTACTACTTCACAATGTGGCTTAACTGAAGCACAAGCTAACGAAGTTGTTAAAGGTTTGACAACCGAATCGACTTCTTCAGCTAGTGGAATTACAGTTAAAATTAAAACCACAGCGACTAAGACAAAGAAATAATGAATATATATATCCCAAAAAAGCCCATGTCTTACCACTTGAAGTACCACCTTGATTTACTATTATATATTTATCAGATTTATAGTTTACGAAAAACAAAGGGGGCTTATTTAATATCAGCTTATCATTCATCATCTATAGAATCCAAAATTTCTGTTTCTGATGATGCGAATCTTGACTCAGGAATTAAATTATTCAGAATTATGGTTGGGGGAGAATTTAGAGGCGATCCATCCTTACCTGTGATTTCTTGTTTGTCCGACAAACCTAATTTCCGGGCGATAATATTAGCATTAAACGCGCCGACAGTGGCTCCTTCAAATTGTTGTATTTCAATTAATTCTTCTATACGTGTTATGATATCGGAAAAGCCTTTGTCGCAATTTGTCTTAAACTCATAAAAATAACCTTGATTACACCCTAAATAATTACATAACCCACTTAAAGAAAATGGCCTTTGAGTAGGCACTTTTATTATGCTTCCTGCCATATTACCGCTCTTTACTGCTTCATTTTTTTGCCATGGGTTCTTATCACACCATTCGAAATATTCATAAGCAGCCTCTAAAAGCAATTCTGGTGATGCAAATAATTTATCTCGACCATGTTTACTCCTTAATTTCCAAAACTTATTTCCTTTGGGTGCTGCCATTTATATTTTTAATTTATATGTTCTCTTTCCATCTACAGTCGGAACCTTCTCTATCATACCTAGATCTTCAAACAATATTAAAGTATTATATACTGTTGCCAACGATACATAAAATTTCATCTCATCTAAATAGTTCCAAATATCACTTGCAGTGAATACATCTTCTTCCTTGTATATTTGCGCAAGTATCATCCTCCTTTCAGGGGTATCTCTTAACTTATGGCTATAGAGAATAGCTCTTAATTCAATATTTATGTTATTTTCCATCGCTAAGATATATATTGTTATTTACAATCGTTTTAAATAAAAAGGACGACCTAAGCCGCCCCTTAATAATTGATAAATCTAAACTCTCCTATTTTCTTCTGTAAGTCATGATATCCGTACCGTTAACTTTTCTCACAATTTCTTTTGTATTTCTAAGTATTAATGTGTGACTCCATTGTTTGCTGTATGAAACAAATTCTCCATCCAGAGTTTGTTTGTAGATGACAAACATATGCCATCCCATATTAGACGGAAGTGAGATAATCACTTTTTTTTCAGACTTCAATTCATTTTCTATAGTTTGAAAAAGACTATCTATCGGAAAGTTTGCATCCCTAGGCAAATCGAATTTATGGATAAAAGTAACGCCATATAATTCTTTTTTGTCAAAGTCACGGAAAGAACCATCAGTTTTATTTTTCCATTCATTTTGTAAGTCATAAAAATCAAAATCTACAACTTTACAATACTTCAGTACTATTTCGATTGTTGATGGAATGCAAGAAGACTCAAAGATTTGATTATGATTATTTACGACAGAATCAAAAAAATCACAATTGTCGATCTTTTGAGCATTCAAATGAAAGCTGACAGATGTAAATATTATTACAACTAAACTAAAGAAAATCTTTTTCATAATTAGAATTTATTTTTTACTTTTTTATTGTTTTCCCATCTAAATGACTAAAGTAATCTTATTTTTTTATAATCTATTTTCATATCTGTAATTATTTCACTCTATAGGCTTCCATTCGGTGAAGTTTTCCGCTAACCAATGAATCCCATCCGACATAATGATAATTTCCTATCACATCATCAGTGTACTCTCTCACTTTTTCTTCGGGTGTTTTCATTTCATTATTCATAGGAATTGTTATATTTAGATTTTAATTAAAAAATGCTATGAAAAAAATATTATTGCTATTGCTTATCTTTTCATTGCTTTTCGCTTGTAGTGATGATTCTGAGTTTAATTTAAAGGGAACTAAATGGTCTTATATTGCTACTTCTTCAGATGGTGAATATTATTTTGAAGATATACTTGAATTCATATCTGATTCAGAATGCAAATGGACTACAGAATCAAACTTTGATTATGGATATGAATCTGGATATGAAACTTATCCCCCAAAAGGAAATAGGTTTACATATATCCTTGATGATTCAACCATTAAGCTCAATAATATGGAAACTAATGACATTTTACAAGCTACATTGGATGTGAAAACCAAAACAATAACAATTAATCATATGGTATTTGTGATGAAGTGATCTCTTTCTCCTTACTCATGGCTTCAACTCTGACTTTAGATTATATTTTGCTCTTATTTTCGGAATAAAACTGTTTAGAGTTACGTTATTTACGTCCTTATTCATTACTTCAAGATAGTCTATCGCTTTGGCGAGGTCTTTTATCAATTCATCTTCAAGGAGTTTAATTCCATCAGGCAGCTCTATATTACTCATGGCTTTTCTGTATTTGTTCGATTATGTTGTCTTGCTTTTTCATTTCACTATTTTTAATCTCATTCTGAACACATAGGGTTTATACATTATCTTATTTATTTATTTTTTTGTTTCTATGTTTTTATTGTTATATTTACAATTCATAGTGTGGTGGAATTGGTAGACACGTCTATTTACCAAATAGATGCTTTTCGAAGCGTGCGAGTTCGAGTCTCGTCACTTTTTATCTTTCTCTTCTAAATATTTTAGTAATCCGTCTAAAAGGGCGGATTCGGCTTCGGGGTAGGTATTATAAGTTCCTTCTGTATCAAAAGAACAATGAGCATAGCATCCAGCCGTAGTAGGTATTACAGCAACAAAAGACGATGTTAAGTTCCTTTCTTTAGAAGCAAAGAACAACCATAAATATTTTATCTCATTACCTATGACATGAGGATAAGCACCACACTCCACATTATACTTCTCCCTTATCCATTGCAGGGCTTCGGAAATACAAGGAGTTGAATAAACACCTTCATATTCATTATGATTTTTGGCAATCCGTTTGTCGTTATGGAAATGATAATCAAATATCTCAGTTAGATATTTGAAAGTTGGTCTATCATACCCTAACTCTTTCAGTCTTTTCGCTTGATCGTATGTTGTAATCATTATTTTATTATATTTGATTCATGAAAAAAATTATATGGAAAATTGGAGTTTTTGTTTTGCGCCTTAGAGCTATTTCTTTGGGAAATGATTTCAATGAGAAAAAGGAATCTAAGTTTATAGTTTATCTCTATGGGTCTGTATCTCTTTTAGGATATATATTTCTAATTTATCTCTTTGTTTCTATATATCTTGAAAAATAGCCTCTCTTCTCTATTTACGGGTTAATGAGTTGCCATTCCACAATATTATCTTTATTACTAGCCCAACAATTATTTCCAAATGCTAGGAACACAAAACGAAAATCAGTATCATAAGTACCATCTTTAAGCTTTACCAAAACGATATCTGTTCTTTTAGCGTTTGATGTGAAATTTTTAAGTTCCATACTATCCTCTGGTAACTCCTCACTCACCTTTCTCCAATGAGTAGCCTCTTGCCACTTTGAGAGGATGAAGTTTGCGCCTCGCTTAAATGTTTTAATATCTACTAGACGGAGTGTTTTTTCATTATACTCTTCCAATTTGTTCACATCTTTGAAGCATGATGTATTTTCAGCTTCTTCCTCTATCTGTTGTTTAATATCTGACATGTTATTTAAGTTTAGTCTTTATAAATTTCATTGAATCGCTTAATATCTTCTTAGATACTATTCTCCTTGTCACCGTCTTTCTTCCATCCAGAACAGCATCCGTTAAACCGAACCTGTCATTAAACATTATCTTTTTCATATATTTTTAATATTATTCCCGAATAACGACACAAAAACGTCTCTAATTGTCAACATTTGACACAATATTGTTGCTTTTTGCTTCTATTACGTTTATATATTTGTCTTTCAATAATTTCTCTTCTTGATTTAGCTTTTTACGATAGATTTTAAATGTATAGCGCACTTTGGATAAGTCTGCGAAGATGATTTCGCGGGCTTTTTCCTTTTACTTTATATTGTTAATGTCGATGGCTAGACCTTGATCTATCAGGCCGTACACATCATAGTGGTTTGCAAAGAGGTATTCGAATAACCCTATTTGATTGCTTACTGGAAATGAATCGTCCAAGTCGTGAAACTCGAAAATAAACCCGTCTTCATCCCATCGGAATGTATCTCCATACTTATACCCAAAACCTAAAGAGTGTTCAAATGGATAAATAGTCCCATTTATTCCTGCTATCTTCGCCAACTCCACTATATCCACTTTGCCGTTACGCTCTTTGTACAGGTCGGACATGGGGCGAAGCAAGGGTTTGATGTCAATCAATCTAACATGTTGTCTAAAACCTGCATGTAGATAAAGTAAGGTATCCTCAATGTGATTCTTTGAATAGAATAATATTTCTGAACCTATTAGGTTTCTAATTTGTCCACAATAATCTATTTTTAACCCATACGGCAAATACGGAGCTATATGCTTTAGTCCTAGTTTCTTTATATCGGTCATGGCTGTTACTTTAGATTTATTCCTAATTCGTTTTTATCCTCTTGAGAGGTATTATACCAGTTCTCACCTGTGACAATACCCGCTACCCCTTGACCTTTTAAATCATCTCTTGACTTAAACGTATCATCAATAATTCTAATAGTGGGATATGTTCCTGTAAATACCGTAGGCACTGTTCGTATTGCATGTACCTCAGAAATACTAGGTAAGTCAATACCAAAAATATCTTCTGGGACAACTGCTATTAGTACCATTTTTCCGTTACCTGCTTTTTGGCAGATTATATTAAAATGTTCTGTTTTCATCTTAGTTAATTTTAAAGTGTTCTTGAAGTTCTGAGAGAGTGGCTTTGTGAACCAAACTTGAATAAATTTTACTATTGTGACATAAAGTGAATTGTCCTTCCGAGAAAATTTTAACAACATTGTCATTAAAATCTTTGTCGAAAATATCTTCATCAAACACAAACCACTGATCTTTATCGCTATCCTCTCTTACAGCCGTTACTGCTTTGAAGAGGGCGGGATTTCCGAGGCAGTTGATAGCATTACTAAAATTGTTCCCTAAATCCCCATCTAATTCAAAACACATATATTGCCCATTGATAACCAATATCAAATTGCCTATATCAGAACTGATTCTTGTAATTCCTAACTTTTCTGACCACTCCCTCATTTCGGTGGTGTTCTCTGTGAATGCTGAATATTTTAAGTTCATAATTGATTTGTTTAAAAAGGGTTATCATCTGAAGTAGCCAACAGCTTCCTTGGAATCGTATTTAACTGGACGTCTACAAAATGAGTTGTTTCCTTATGGAATTGTGTCAAAAATTTAAACTCACCGACATTACGACCTTTATCCTGAATAATCATCGCATAACCGTTTGTCTCGTAATTAGCGAACGGTTCCGGGAAATCATATCCATACTTAGATGGCTGATAGACAAAATAAACGATATCCGCTGCCTCGAATATTTGTCCGCTGCCTCGCACTCGATTGCGATTTGGGACAGGGTTATGGTTATCCCTGTTGAGTTGCGATAATGCGATTACCCAAATATCAAGCTCCTTGGCAAGATTTTTCAACCTGCGGGACACACTGGCTAACTGTTGCTCTTCGCTTGCACCTTTCATGTTTATAGATAAAATTTGCAAATAATCTATAACGGCTCCATCGATGTCGTATTTGAGTTTCAAGGTGCGTATCGAGTTGATAATATTGTCTATATTCGATGTGCTCTTATCGTCAAAAAATATAGAAGTGCCATACAGGCTATTAATATTCTTGTCGATCTTATTCAGAAAATAATTATCAAGTGGAGCAAATAATATCTTGCTTGAAGACACACCGCTATCCATCGCCATCAATCGGGCTGCTAACTGTTCCTTTTTCATCTCGAGCGAATAAAACGCAATCTTCCTGCCGTGAAAAGCCATATTTCGAACTAAAGACAGGGCTAAAGATGTTTTTCCGTGCGAAGATTCGCCGCCGATTATCACAAGGTCCGATTTCTGTAAGCCTCCTGTATTGCGGTCTATCTCCGCAAAGCCTGTAGGTGATCCGGTGAGCTCTTGGCCTGCCGATAAATTTTGTTGTATAATCTTGTACACCCCATCTATGGCATCTCTGATAGTATGGATGCTATCTTGCTGATTTTTGAATAGATTCGACAAGCATTCATTTGCATAATTCGCAATATCAGATACATCTTCTTGCTCTATGATGCTGTTATTTAACAGATAATTTCCTAGTCTAATAAGCTTGCGCCTTGATGAAAGATCATTCAGCCGGCATACATAGACATAAATGCCCGATACATCCACAAGTTCACCAAACGAGGATATCTCAACGGCTTTAATCTCATTATACCGCAACTTATATTCCGTAACAATACCCACCGCATCAGGTTCAAAACCTTTTGATTCGATATCTTTAAATATTTCAAAAACCCTGCGATGAAAATCATTATAGAAACACTCTGCGTTAAGAATGTCGCGTACCTCATCATATCCGTATTTGTTTGAAATAATAGTACCTAGTACAATCTTTTCAATCTCAATGTCATTTGGCGGTAGTCTATCCATATTCTTTTTTTAGCCAGTTCAATACTGTACGGTAAAGGTCTGTATACTTCTTGCGTAAATCCTTGCGATTCTCTATCTGCGAGATAACCTCGGCAATCTGATTTCCCGAATATTTTCCCTTGAGTTTAAGGAAGGACTCTTCAGATATCTGTGTAGAGAAGTTTTTAATGTTGGCGCAATAGGGAGCATTCGCTTTTATCCATTCGCTGAACTTCTCAAAATCGGTGTGGGTTTTCTTTATATCCTCGTTAGAGGATATTTCTTTAATATCATTATCATTTACATATACATTATCATTTACATTAGGTTCGACTTTGGTTTTGTTTTGGTTTACGCTTGGTTTTTCTTCGGTTGGTGGTCGCCCTCCTTTTTTTCCGTTTTCGTAGCGTTTATTATTAATATCTATCTGAGGAATAACCATCGTTAACATGGCTTTTGCGATAGGCTTTAGTGATGCAGTTGTTTCTCCGTTTAAGCCATACTCGATTATAGCTGTGAGCACTTCTCCCTGAATCTCTCTCGGCAAATGACTGATCGCCTCAAACCAACTCCTGTAAAAAACGAATGATTCTCTTTCCATACTATTTACTTAAATTCTAATTGATTCTGGCCTCTGTTGGGGCATTTCTTTACTTCCATATAATTCATTTGTTTTCATTATATTTCTTCCTGTCTAGTTCGAACCTTCGTATATCACATATCCAACTCAGAGGATTAGGGTACTTTGAAAATGCGCACCGTATCATGTAATTGAATTTTTCCCCTGAATGGATGCAGTATCTGCAATAGGGTAGTATATCAGGTAACTTCTTCTTTGACATACTTCAATAAGTTTTTAGGCACTTTGTTACATGCCAATAGATATTGCTTTTGCCTCCGCTTTAAAGTTTCCTCTAAGCTTATAACTTGTTCTTTAGTGAGTATCCTTTTTAAGGATGTATATTTGCCGTATAGCCCCCCCGAATGACATTTGTAACATCTTCGAGAACTTCATGCTTCATTGTATCGGATATTCCGATTGTACGCATTTGATTGATGATATAAATGACCTGCTTGCTTCCGTTGATGTCAGCAAAGGGAGAGTTAAATATTATATCTATTCTTTCAGCATCTACAAGGTGATTCGATTTAATAGAGCCTGATGAAATTAAGTACTCCTTATCCTCTTCAGGCATATATTTATAAACTATATGTTTGGCGTCCGAAGTTGTACAGGCTAATAAAAATTGTACATCTTTATAATTTAAGAGAATTGTTTCCATATTCTTTAATTTTAAGTTTATAATATTTTATCTTTTCTTTGATTTCTTCGATTGAGAGTTTAAGAGGTTCATTACGGATCTGCAATAACTTTTCGTAACGATCAATTCCGATTCTCATAGGTAGAGATAAAGAATACTCGGTAGTATTTCCATGTCGATGTTGATTACAAGCGACACATTGACCGTGTACGTTATCTTCATCAAACCGTATATTTGGATATGCCCCGACAGAGAAGTAATGTCCTGCATCATACTTTCCAATCAAGGAACATCCGCACGATATACAAGGCTTTCCTTTATCTCTCAATCGGATATATCTATTGAAGACCTTTTGCAAATCGTTGAGCCATTGGGAGTGTGTCTTTAACTTCTCTTTTATGCCTCCTCTTTCTTTTGCCTTGTCTTTTCTTACTTTATCCTTTGCCTTCCTCAATAGACAAGAAAGGCACAACCTGGATAAGATTATGCCATTTCTATATACAGGTTCAAAATCCGATTTACAAGACCTGCATTTGATTAAATTTGGGGTTACAGCCATTGTCTTTGTCTGCTCATTTCTTCTTGTATATCCTCTAAAAACTTGTCTTCGTTAGCTTCGGGTAAATAAATGCCTGCTTCCCTAACACTCCAGTTCCTGAACTTGTCTATCGCGTCTGTCATTTGTTTGGTGTCGATATCCTTCGAACTTCGGATAATGGTTACTTTGCCTAAATAATCATCATCTCTGTCAAATAAGAATATATCAGGGTTACACAAGCGTTTGAAGTATTCCTGCTTGACAAACTCCAGTTGATTGCCTGTTTCGATACAAAACCATGAGAGGATAAGATGCAGGTAATTATTTTGAGAAAGAGTGCGCTTTTCCCGCTTCTCTGTCAGGTCTACTTTCTTTTGCTTGTCTATCAGAAATTGGACGCGGGTAAGAAAACTCTTTACTCCTGTTTCCGTTGTAAGATCGAAATACATAAGTCTAAATAGTTAGAAGGGTAAATTATCTCCTTCGCCTTGGGGCGTGTTTTGACTTACTTGTGTTGTACTGCCTTGAACTCCTTGATAGGGTTCCTGAATTGTCAGGTTAAAGACTTTCACCTTGTCGCTTTTCGGAATCCAGAGCGTAATATCATATTCTTTACCGTCAGGTGTTTTAAACTTCCCACGAGCATAAGGTTGATTACCTCCATTTTCGTACTTGTCATTCTTAAAAGCAGTACCTTGTCCGTTTTTTATTTCGTATGCCATAATCATTTTGTATAAAAGTCTTTTAATAATTGGAAAGGCTTTACTCTTTCCTTGATTAGTGATATAACCGATTCATCACGCTTAATTTTGAACGGCATAACTTCCTCAGGTTCGACTATGCGTTCTCTATTTATTTCGTCGTCGTAGCACTTTACCTCTAAGAATCGTAATGAAGCTTCTTGCAGATCTGAGCAGAATAATTGATACTGAACCTGATTATAATTATTCTTATAGTACTTTTTGATATATTCTATGTAAGTATCATAATCTGAATATCTGAATGGCTGAAAGTCTAAAAAGTCAGTAAAGAAACATGTCTTAAGTTCTATGAAATCTACAACCTCATTGTTTATTACTTTGGCAAAATCCAGGCTTGATTTACAAACATCATATTCGATACTCTCTACTCTTTTTTGAGGAAGATAGGTGTCATCTAATGTCAGATAAAAACGCTTTTCGAGGATAGCCCCTGTGCGAAGTGCATCAATCGGGCTTGCTTCTGCGTTATAGCATGGTATTTCATCCGAAACAAAACGTCTTAATAAATCTTGATGTGTTTTTGTATGAATGCCCGATAATAACGCTGTTACATCACCGCTACCTATATACATACTTTTCATTTGATAAGCCCTTTCTGATCCATTGCGTTATAGGTCTCTTCAATCATTTTATCGGTTAGGTCCTCCATAGAAGGCATCGAATAACGAGAAAGAATATTCATAAGCAGCTTGTTGTCTTTGGCTGTTAGTTCTAATAGCTTCTTTCTCTGGTCGCTCAATACTTCTTCTTTAGATTTTTGCTTTTCGGGTTTATCGCCGTCAGGGTCTTTTGCATCGTCAATACAAAACAAACCGTTTAGCGCATATTTACGAGCGTAAGAGCTTGTTGAGCCTGTTATCTGTGCCGAATCCATACCTTTTTTTGTATCTTCCTCTCTAGCATGTGCTGTAACAGATATTTCTTTTCCTTCTGAATTTACAATGGTAGCTTTTGCAGTTATATACACTTTGCCATTTATTGCAGATAATTCATCGGAAATAAAAAGCGTGCAATTATTATCAGTTAATAAAGGCTTTACCGCTTCCAATATATCTTCACAACTCCGATAGTTATATTTTCCAAAGTCATTTCGCTGGTTCTTCGGAACATTTAGGGCTGATTGGATTTTTATTAATTCTTTCATGTATTTAATTTTTTAGTTCGTTCCCTGCCAATCTCCAACGAGTTACAAACCGAATTGAACGGTACAGGGATATTTAATAATCATGCAGGGTTTGATATACATCGCTGACACCCCAAGCTAATGCATGATTTAAGAGTTTACAATGTTTCGCCTTGCGAGCGTTCTCACTTCCAGTCATGAGAAGACCATAACTTTCCTTTATACTCTTTTCTTTAGAGAGAAAGCTTGTAAGCACATCAAAGAACTTGCGTTTTACAGCCGAACCACTAGGGATAACTGGCTGTTCTCAACGGCTTGAAAAGGGATTTTTGTTTTTAAGGATATATAGAGTTACGAACTAAAGCTGTCATCGTCAGGGTTTACTTCCTCTGAATATAGAATAGATATGCAGTAAAAGAATATGCCTGCAACAAACCCAACAAAGGCAGTATAAAGTAAGAATGCCAATATTATTATTAGTATTTCCATAAGGTTAGTGTTTAAACAGGTTTTCAAATTGTATAATCTTTCGGTAGACTTTAGCGTAGTTCTTTTTCAGAATATAAGAGGACAGGACAAACCATACAACCAGTATAAGGGTTATAATATCCGCTTGGCTTTGTACCATACAGAGCATAGCTAGTGATAACATCCAGTTAAGAATAATTAGGATAGCTTTCATCGGGCGTATTCGTATTGATCTTTCAATATCTCGGACTCCTGATTACAGGCTTCCTTTTGGTAACGGTTAAAATCATTGATGATAAGCTTTAAGCGGGAGGTTAATACTGCAGTATCTTCATAGAGTACTTCCCAATCGTTATCCAATACTTCACATTCTTTGAGGTGTACGGTATCAAGATAGCTTTCGAAAGAAACGCATACTCTTACACCTTGTAACAGATCGTCATAATCAGAGATGTCGTTTATATCTGAATTATAGAGGTGAGAGCTTATTGACTCAACTATATTAGTCATCTGTGTTTCGCTGCAATAGCAGTCTATTTTTAGTGCGCCCATAGGTTATGATATTTTAAGCTGTTTATTTTTGAAATGTAATTGTTTTCTCAAATCCTTAAAATCAAGCAGTAAAGCGTAGCTCATTCTGAACCGATAAGAATCTTTAAAATCCTTTCCTCTTATTTCAGGAATGATAAGTCCATCATTTATGTAGTTGTATACAGTATTAGGGTGTACATTGTGAAATCGAGCAATATCATCAACGGTCACCAATATCTTCTCGTATCTGTTTAGAAAAGAGCAAATAGCTTCTTTTGAGAGCTTGTCATTGAAGAATCTTTCCAAATCTTCTGCTGTGATCTGATATATAGTGGTTGATATCATAATTTTAAATTATTTCATATTTGCTATTACCTCTGAGTTAGCATTTTTTAGTTCTTTAGGCTTTCCAGCTTTAATTTAGCATCCTCAATCAGTTCATTGTATTTTACTAATACAGCCAATTCGTTTACTGTTAATGATTCACCCATCCGGTGTTTTTTCTTGGCTGTTTCATATACAGTTCTACTTACTCCGATAGCTCTACAGGCAGTAGCAGCATATCCCCTCCCCGGTTTATTTTTATTTTCTTTCATAATCTTTTAGAATATATTATACTCCTTTTGAGTTATTTTTTATTTATATTTGTTTGTTTTACTTTGTAGTATTATTTATAAGTTGTTTATTTCTTCTTATAAGCATGATATAAATATCATAATTATTATGATATCAACTTTAATTCTTAATTAAAGTTTAAATAGATAAATTAGGCTGGAAAGTTTTTTGACGTTTGACATCCCTCAAGAAAACATTGCACTACACTTGTAAGATTCATAACAAAAACATTTTTTTAATCAAGCATAACATTAAAATCAAGCACCAACACAAATAT